>CALJDG010000097.1 GCA_938023865.1 uncultured archaeon
GGATCCGGATTTATACGTTCGTATCGTGGAAAGGCGCAGCGACGGAATAATTGTCAGAGGCGCCAAAAATCATATTACGATGGCGGCTGTTGCCGATGAGATTATCTGTTTGCCAACAAGGGCTATGAGGGAGAAGGATGCCGATTACGCTGTTGCCTTTGCCATACCTGCGGATGCTGAAGGGATTAAGCTTATAACTCATGTGGCTAACCCTAGGCCTAGGAAGATTTTTAAGGCCCCGGCCGCCGAGTTCGGGTTCGCAGACTCCTTCGTGATTTTTGAGGATGTCTTCGTCCCTTGGGAGAGGGTTTTCATGTGCGGAGAGTGGCCCTTCGCTGTTTTATTAGCTCATGGTTTCGCCCTTTACCATAGGCATAGCTATACTGGATGTAAGCCCGCCATGACAGACATTGTGACCGGCGCCTCTGCCCTCGTAGCCGAATATCAAGGTATAGCGGATAAACCTCATGTCAGGTCAAAGCTTGCTGAGCTGGCAAGTGTGGCTGAGCTTGTCTATGCTGCTGGAATGGCCTCTGCGGTTGAGGGACAAAAGCATGATTCTGGAAGCTTTATTCCAAACACTGTTTACGCGAATGTGGGTAGGCGACACGCTGGATTAAACGTTTACCATGAATACGAGATTTTGACGGATTTGGCTGGAGGTTTGCCTGCAACACTACCCTTTGAAGGCGACTTTGCTAACCCGGAAACTAAGCATCTATTGGAGAAGTATATTATGCGGAAAGCCGATGTACCAGCGGAGAAAATTCATCTATGCTTTAGATTCTTGTCAGATATGCTATGCTCTTCCGTTAGTGGAGTTGCCGCTGTCGCGGGGGTTCATGGAGGCGGATCGCCAATAATGGAGGAAATAGCCATAACTGCAACATATGATTTTGAGGAGAAAAAGCGAGTTGTGAAATATTTAGCTGGAATAGAAAAATAAAGGGGAATTTGGAAAATTACGGATCTTTGGGAGTCCAGCCGAAGTTTCTGGACGTTAATGCTATGTCTTTTAAGTCTATTTTTCCGTCACTATTTGTGTCGTACCATGGATCATATTTTGGATGCCCTTCATGTGTTCCGAATAGTCTAGAAACAAGCGCTATGTCCTTCATGTCCACCTTGTTGTCCCAGTTGAAGTCAACGATGTTGTTTGGATGCATTTTGTATTGGCCATGCTGCACGGTGACCGGTATTTCTTCAATGGAATCGTCAAGAACCATAACATCAGTTAGTGTTAAATCACATGTTAATGGTGGTTTTTCTAATCCTCTTTCTTGATATATGGTCTTAAACGTTATTGTGGCTAGAACGCCGGTGCCCTCTGGAAATGCCTCCCAGTAACCTGTCTCGTTTGGATATAGCATTATTCCAACTATAACATGGGGGCCAAACGCTCCGTCAGTTCTAACTTCGCCGACGAAGAAGGTGCCATAACGGTTCCAGCGTGGGTCTGTCATGAAGGGCCCTTGAATCACATCGACTACTTCGAGGAGTGTGCTGTTAAAGCATAGTCTGAATTGCAGTCCTATAGTCCTCCAGCCAACCCACAAATCGTTTACCGTTATGTTTATCGTGAATGTTTTGTTTATCATTTGCATGTCTAGCACTTGTGGTTCCACTTTAATCATAACTGGCTGCCCAATCACAACATTCATTGACCTTGTATTGTCTGTTATGTCGTCTTCATCTTGAACTATGCTGGCTGTAGCTTTAATTTCGTAAATGTCCTGCGGTACTCCATTTGTGTCCCATTCATATGTGAAGGTTATTTCTTGTAGTGGTTCTAAATCTGTTATAGTCTCGGTTTTTGTCTCAGGTCCGAATGTTGTTGTTAAAGTGAAGCTTTCGTTATATATTTCCCCTTCATTCTTTACTGTTACCTTTATTTGGACTGGTGTTCCAGGCGTGAGTCGTGTTGGATACGCTGCTACTTCGATTACTGCAACATCGTGTAGGCATCTATAAAATACTTGTTTTGTCTCATAATAGGCTGGGTTTTGGATTATGGCATCAGTGAATAAACAAGGCTTGTATTGGTATGTTAGCCATAATGGGAATTGGTCGGCGAAGTGTGGGCTAGGCGTGTATACAAAGAGGCCGCTTTCTCCTGGCGGTACAACTATTAGGGATGTGTCCCAACCGTCTTTACATTCATATATTCCTCTGTAGGATGCTCCAGAGTCAGCGTACAGATACTCTTTGCCTGCAATCACTTTGCGAGTTTGTGATGATGGACTGACTGTGGCTCGGTCACCGTTGAATGGCACTGGTGTTGTCGGGACATTAAATCCTATCGGGTGTTCAAACATTACTACGCTGATTGCGCCGTAAACCCATTGAGTCATGTCATCACCTAGTCTGCCCCTAATCCAGTTAATAGCGTCTTGAAGGCTCTGTTTAATTATGTCGTCCCTACTTTCCCATATAGTTGGTGTAAGCTTGTTGTCGAATAGGATGTAAGCAAAGTAGCTTGTTGGGTTCTTTGTCATGTTTAGCAGCGGGATTATGGCGTTTGGGAATGGATACAATCCGTAGGGTCCAAATTCGTCATAAAACGTATTTCTCTCATATTTTTCATACCAGATTTCGAATATTGTTGCTGCCACACTAAATCTTGAAATTCTGTAATCCCACGTTTCTAAGAATTTTAAGGCGTTTTCTATGTAGGGATCTGGATTAGGTCTTTCTGGAAAAGCGGCAAGTATGTATGGAACGAATATCCTTGCTGGTATTGAGAGAATATCTGACTGTATCGTTTTCATGTCGTCTACGGTAAGGGTCTCCTTGCTCTTAATTAGTTCTGTTATCCTCTCCGCCCTGAAGCCTGGGTCAAAGTAGTAGGCTGGGGCTATCCATGGGTACGGATAGTATCCTGAGCCTGGGCCTGCTGGCTGGTTGTTTGCTGTGACTATGAAGCCTTTATCGGGGTTGATCATGTGGGGCATGTGATCGTGGGGTACCCAACCTATCCATTCATTTTGGGCTGCGGAGCCGTTGCTTGGGACCGTCCCAAATGTTGCTGGAAGGCCTAATGGACCGCCGGTTGGGTCCCTAATTGGAATAGCGCCTGATGGCCACCATGCAATGTTCCCTTCTTTGTCTGCATAGACATAGTTTTGGATTATTACGGTCATATGGGTTAGGGCTTGTCTCCATTCATCAAGGTTTTTGGCCTTCATTATTTCCGTGAACCCTACTACTTCTCCATAGCCCCTTTTGTGGCCGACCCATTGGAAGGCATATTTGCCTACGCCCGGTATGTCAACTATCGGTCCATGGCGGGTCTCAAGGACTGGTATTGTTATGGGGGCTGCTTTTAAGACTTTTATGGTTTCGAATCGGATGGTTAGTGGTTCCCAGTGGTCGATGTACCAGTATTGTGTTGGCATTGTTGGGTTGTCAAAAACGTAGTAGTATAGGTCTAGGACGTCTGCCATGAGGTTTGTTACTCCCCAGGCTATGTAGTCGTTGTGTCCGCTGTATATTACCGGGCCTCCTGGGATCATTACTCCTATGGCGTTGAACTCATTAGTTTTTATGTGGGCTTCCCAGTTTATGCCTGGCGTTCTGAGGTCTAAGTGGGGGTCGTTGCAAAGCAGGGCGTAGCCTGTTGCCGATTTCGCGCTACTTATAACCCAGTTGTTGCTTCCCACGTTTGAGAATCCCAGCAGTTCTTTTAGTGGCTGGGTTATTGATTGTATTAGGGCTGTTTCCCCTATTGGGCAGTCGTCTTCCATTATTGTGGTGGCGTTAATCCATCCTAGTGGCATTAGAAAGTCTGTAATGCCTGGCATTGTCGGTTCCACATACTTCATAAAGGCTCCCCTGATTAGTTCTTGTCTTGATGTATCTGTCAGCATTAAGCCCATCATTCCCGCTATAGCGACGCTGTCCGGCGGGGTCCATGGATACGGTAAAACAGCTTCAATTGGGACTCCGAATTTTAGGCTTAGCAGCCTATATTCGAAAGGTATCCCGTCCGGCCATTCTCTAATGTACCTGTTAACTCCCCTGGCAAATTGTTCCAGGTTTGTTTTATATTCTTGTGGGAGGCTGTTGTAGGTGTCTACTGCTATTTTGTATATTCCAAGGGTTCTCATGAGGATGTCTGTGCTTAGCATGGTTGAGCCAAATATTTCTGATAGTCTCCCAGCTACGGATCTTCTGAAGAGGTCCATTTGGAATATTCTGTCCTGCGCCATCACATATCCGAGCGCGTAATAAGCGTCGCTTGTTTCTTGGGCGTATATATGGGGCACGCCGAAAGCATCTCTAAACACTGTTACGTTATGGAATACTGGTGCGGGGATGGGTGGTAGTTCCACGCCTGTATCGCTGGCTATTGCACTTTGTGGTGTTACATTTAATGCCATTGCCAAAAGCATTGAAAGAATCATTACGAAGCATACTGTTTGCTTTTTCATTCCTCTCCCTTCTCCTTAACCTTAATATAGGCATGACATATTGTGGGTGATGTTGCATAAAAATTTAACTATTTGTGTATAGTTTAGGCTGCAACGACTAGAACAATGTTACGATAAAATTTAAATAATTATAAATCTTAATTTACAACCTGGAGGAAGGAAGAGAATGAATAAGAAAGCTGTTTTGATGGTTGTTCTACTGTTATTGGCACCTTTAGCGACAATTGGGGCTGTTGCCATACGGCCTACTAAGGCTGTTGAAACATTAAAGGTTGGAGTCATAGGCCCATACAATCTTCCACAGTGGCATAAAGAGCTGGGCGGCATGGAAGGCGGCGCCTTACTAGCCATGATGGATGGACTTGGCTCAATAAACGTGGGCGGAACACAGTATCAGATTCATCTTGTTTTTGCAGATGAAGGCGCATACAACCCCTTGACTGGTACATATGACCCTGACAAGGCAAGATCTGAGATTCGGCGACTTCTCTATACTGAGGGTTGCAAATTTATCATTGGAGGTTTTAGAACAGAGGTAACGTGGATATTGATTGAGGAGACGAAGAGTTATAACGATGCCCATCCAGGAAACGAGGTAATCTTCTTTATTAACGGCGCCTCTACAGATGAGCTTATAAGCACAACGGTTGGAGCTGATTATGAAGGATATAAATGGCTTTTCAGAATAAACCCAATAAACTCGACGATGCTGGGCCGAAACGTGTTCGGCTATCTAGCAGGCTACCTCATACCAAATAAGTTAGTTCCAATGTATGGAACCGTAAAAGTTGGCTGCCTAACCGAAGACCTTGCATGGACATTGGGTATATGCTATTATGTAATGAATGTTTTGCCAACACTATTCCCGCCAGGTTTGGTGCAATCTGTTTACTGTGGAAGATCACCAGCCGGTACAACAAGCTTTGTAACCTACTTAGGTGATGCAGCTACAGCTGGCGTAAATGTGCTAGTTATAGCTTACACGTTACCAGACGCCATATACCTAGTTCATCAATGGAGACAAGGAGAATATAAGTTCCTGCTTGTTGGAATAGATGTATTCGGACAAAGAGGCGACTACCCAACACTGACGGGTGGAGCGTGCGAATATGAGATTTTGGAGGACTTCTCCGGAACAAGAACGCCAATCACACCTCTAGCCGTACCATTCTGGGACCATTTTGTGGGAAACTTTAGCTCTTGGCCACTCTACACTGCGTGGGGTGCCTACAACGCCTTCATAACCCTCAAAAAAGCTCTAGAAACAGCTGGAACACTAAACCCAGCTACTGTGATTAGCACTCTCGAAGCGCAAGAAACATTGGTCTTAAACGGAAAATCCAAATTCACATCAACACACGACGTGTACAGCGACGAATACGGCAAAACATGGAAGAATGGATACACAAGAGCCATGATGGTGCAATGGATAAATACTCCCCAAGGGTTTATTAAACAAGTTGTATGTCCAATAGATCAACTCTTCTCTAGGAAATCAAAATTCCCACCATGGATACATCCCCTCGGCGATGTAGACCTAAACTTTGACGGAAAAGTCGACATGAAAGACGTTGGAAGAGTTTCAAAAGCTTTCGGCTCAATGCCTGGAGACCCAAGATGGGACTTAGAATGCGACGTAAACTATGATGGAAAAGTCGACATGAAAGACGTCGCAGCAGTTTCAAAGAGCTTCGGAAAATACGTTTCACCTTGGCCTCCAGACCCGTGATTACATTAAAAATAACCACCCGCCCCCTCTTTTTTTGAAACGTAGAGAAAATTTTAATAAGTTAAAATATAATGTTCATTAAACCTAAAAGGAGAGAGAAAGGATGATAGAACCAATCTTAATCTTTGGCATAATAAACGGTCTCACCTACTCCCTTATAGCATTAGGGTTCACGTTAGTGTATGGAATATCTGGAATGGTGAACCTAGCCCATGGAGCCTTCTTTATTATAGGCGCATATCTATACGGAATTCTATTTAACAATCTATCATATGTAATTCCACACGACATGTTTTATCTAACACCAACATTAGCTATGATCTTGTCGATACTATTAACAAGTCTCATTGGAGGTATCTTTTACAGAGTAACGTTACATCAAATACTAGGTGATGAAGTAAGCATACTCATTGTATCAATATGTGGTTGCCTAATACTTCAGCAACTAATCTACGTAACTTTAGGAACATCCGCAGCTTTCCAATCAAGAGTGGATTTACCTGTATCGGGAAAAATAACCTTACTTAACACAGATGTAAGGGCCGGACAAATGTTCGCAGTTATACTTTCCATAATAGCTTTCACCGTCCTCGCACTTTTTGTATCGAAAACAAAAATTGGAAGAGCTATGAAAGCTATTTCCCAAGACATTGAATCAGCTATGCTGATGGGAATCAGCACAGAAAAACTTTACATACTTACAACCTCCCTATCTGCTGGTTTAGCCGGCTTAGCAGGCATTCTATATACAGGTGCAATAACCTCAAATGTGTCTGCGTACATGTGGCTGATAGCTTTAGCAATTTCTTTCACCATAGTTGTGCTGGGCGGCCTAGGAAGCATTAAAGGCAGCATAATCGGCGGCCTAATATTTGGTCTGGCAGAAACAGCCTTCATTAAAATTGTTCCAGCAGCAGGAGACTTGCAAAGATCTTTCCCTTTCGTTGTCATCCTTATAGTACTTTTTATAAGACCAAAAGGATTATTTGGAAAACGAGTGGAAATGGAGTGATATAAAAAATGTCATTTAACACAATTGCCAAATACGTGAGAAAAGCATACGCAGATTTTCTAACCCACATCTATGATGTCCCGCCAAGAATGCTGGCTTTTCTCATTATAACACTATTCGCGATTACGCCTTACATTGGTATAAGTCCGCTAATATTAGACAACATATTGGTTCCAGCAAACTTGATGGCAATACTAGCAGTAAGCTGGGATTTACTTGTAGGTCGAACAGGCCAAATCAGCTTGGGACACGCCATTTTCTGGGGTGTGGGAGCCTATAGCACAGCACTTTTATTTAAATACATTAACTGGCCGGTTTGGTTAACAATACCTATAAGCCTGCTTGCTGGGGTGGGAACAGCAATATTTGTAGGCATTCCATGCCTAAGAATGAAGGGACCTTACTTAGCCCTTGTAACAATGTGCTTCCCGTTAGCAATAACTGGTTTCCTTTCTTACTACAGAGATATTTTCGGAGGGGACACCGGCATAGGAGCTGTATACGAGTTTGTAGGTGGCAAAATGATTAGACGCCCATTTCCAAAAATTTTCCCAACCCTTAAAGGCTACGATCAAATGATTGCAAATTATTACTTCACACTTATATTGCTGGTCATATCAGCAATGATAATTTACAAGATTGCCACGTCAAAAACAGGATTAGTTTTAATCTCAATCCTCGATGACGAATTGGGATCAAAAGCTTGTGGAATAAACGTGACAAAATATAAGCTGATGTCCTTTGCCATTAGCGGACTCTTCGGAAGCCTTACGGGCGCCGTTTATGTACATATGGTAGAAGGTAGAGCTAACCCAAACTTCTTTCATTTCTCATATTCTATTATTCCTATTATTGTTACCATTCTTGGAGGAATAGGAACAATTTACGGTCCAATTGTTGGAACATACATATACTATATAATGAATAGATACATTTTTACGGAAGTAATACCGCTTGACATGAATATTCAACTGTTATTGTTCATTTTGATTGTAATATTATTTATTTTGAAATGGCCACGAGGGGTAGCAAGAGCTATAGTTGAGAAACTTGAAGATTTAGAAGAACCGCGGGAAGTAGAAGAAATACTTAAAGGAAAAACCAAGGACGAAGAAAAAAGTTAGGGGGCTTTTAAAAATGCACCTTTTAGAAGTTCAGAATCTTACAAAACGCTTCGGGGGCTTAGTAGCCGTTAACAACGTGAGTTTCCATGTGGACGAGGGCGAAGTAGTTGGCATCATAGGGCCTAACGGAGCTGGAAAAACAACACTGTTCAACCTTATAACAGGCTATTTGAAACCTGACTCCGGAAAAGTTTTCCTAAGAGGAGAGGATATAACTGGGCTTCCGCCCAACAAAATTGCTAACAAGGGCTTGGTTCGAACATTTCAGATTGTCAGACCCTTTAGGCATTTGCCCACAATAGCCAACGTGCTTGTGGCATTGCAATCTTATCGCGGTAAAAGAAGAATTGAATGGATTAAAACTCCAGAGAGAAAGGCTATGGAAATGCTTGAAGACGTTGGCTTGTCAGACATGGCATTGGAGCCTGCTGAAAACTTATCCCACGGCGACTTAAAACGCTTGGAAATTGCAAGGGCCATGGCGCTTGAACCAGAAATAGTCCTATTAGATGAGCCCTTTGGAGGCTTAAACCCTGTTGAAACGGAGTACATGGTTAAGTCTCTTCAAAGAATCCACCTAGACGGCCACACAATTGTGATAGTTGAACATAAGCTTCATGCCCTTATGCGACTGGTAAAAAGAGTAATAGTAATGCACAACGGCGAAATAATAGCTGAAGGAACGCCTAAAGAGGTAGCTGAAAACAAAAAAGTGATAGAGGTCTACCTTGGGAGGACCGTCTGATGCTGGAAGTTAAAAACCTAACAGTCCACTACGACGGAGCTATGGCCCTAAATGATGTAAGCATAAGAGTGGAAAAAGGAGAGTTTGTTGCCGTTGTAGGGCCCAATGGGGCTGGAAAAACAACGCTTTTAAAGGCAGTTTCAGGAACCTTAAGAGAGCTACAGAGAGTTAGGAGAGAAAAAGCCCGATTAACAGGCGAAATAACATTTGAAGACAAAAGGATAGATAACCTAAAACCATGGGCTATAGTTAAGATGGGAATAATCCACTGCCCGGAAAGGAGGAGACTCTTCCCGGAGATGACAGTCTACGAGAACCTCATGATGGGAAGCTACCTAAGAAAAGATAAGGAAGAAATCAAAAAAGACCTTGAACGCGTCTATCAGATATTCCCAATTTTAAGGGAAAGAAAGAACCAAATGGCTCAAACCCTCAGCGGAGGGGAGGGCCAAATGCTTGCTATTGCAAGAGCCCTCATGGCAAAACCAAAACTGTTAATGATAGATGAGCCTTCCCTAGGCCTAGCCCCACTAGCTAAGCAAAAAGTTTTCGACAGCATAAAGGAGATATGGGACTCAGGAGTAACAATACTTTTAGTTGAACAAGACGTAAGCATGGCTCTAACCCTAGCCACAAGAGGATACGTCTTAACACACGGAAGAATAGCCGCTAAAGGCACACCGCAAGAACTATTAAAAAATGAAGACTTAAGAGAAATGTATATAGGCGTATAAAAGGCTATCATAAATAAGCCTAAAAGGAGAAAGTGAAATGACAAAAAAATCTAAATCAGAACAAGCCTTAGAAGAATATTTAAAAAGGCCGTGGACAAAATGGTACCGTCCAGGCACCCCAATAGACATAAATGTGCCAGAAGCAACCGTGGTAGAAAAGGTTGAAGAAAACTATAAAAGATGGGCAGATAAGGTTGCAGTAGTCTTCTATGGAAGAAAGTTAAAGTTTAAGGAACTCCACGATGCCTTTCTGAGATTTGCAACAGCCCTATACGATTTAGGCATAAGAAAAGGAGATGTAGTAGCAATCTATTTACCAAACTCTCCACAATTCATAATCTCCTATTTTGGCATTCTGAAGATAGGGGCAATAGCAACAACGGTAAGCCCCCTCTATACGCCACGCGAAATCGCCTACCAACTCAGAGACAGCGGAGCAAAAGCAATAGTCTGCCTCGACCTCCACTACGAGAAAGTTGAAAAAGCCCTGGAAGAGGCGCCATTGGAATATGTGATAATAACAAGCATAGAGGAATATCTGCCGGGTCGCCAAAGCTTAGCCGCAAGACTTTTTGGGAAACCGGTAACAGCCGAGGTTAAAAAGAGAGGCGAACTTCTATACTTCAAAGACTTGTTGGAAAAATATCCTCCAAGCCCACCAGAAGTTAAAATTTCACCA
>CALJDG010000098.1 GCA_938023865.1 uncultured archaeon
GGCACCCTATGCGAAGCCTGGTTCAAAATAAAAACAGCCCCGCCAAAAGGCCAAACCCTAACCTCAACAATACAACTAATAACAGAAGACACCTTCACAACAAAACTAGAAAACCCAGAAGGAAACCCAATACCATTCGAAACACAACATGGTATGTATCAATATATGTCCCCACCAATTGAAGAACCAACCCTCGAAGTACAACCTCAAACTTACACTGCTTCAAGGAAAGGTGAAATTTTCAACGTCAACGTCGAAATGAAAAACTTAGACGCCAGGTGGAAGCTCATTGCAATAGAATTTAAACTTCGCTTCAAACCCGACAGCCTTCACATAGTAAACGTTACTGAAGGCCCATTCCTAAGGCAGTTTCCGCAACCAGGTTACACAGCTGAAAATGCTACAATATTTGTATATTTCGACGATACAATCTATGGCTATGATTACGTAATAGTCGGTGTGATATTGTGGCCTGAATATGACGTAGAGTGGAACCCTATCTATAGCAATTTCCCAAACGGCAACGGCACCGTGGCAACAATAACGTTCAACGTTACGGGCGAAGCGCCTCAATCGTTTCCTCTAGAGCTATATGATGTGCTATTACTTGATATGGACCTTAACCCAATTCCATACAGGTTAAAACACGGCTTATTCAGCTTCCCCATGGAAATACTCACCCACACAATAATTTGGGAAGATCCAATAACCGGCCAAACACACATATTCACCCTCCAAACCGCCAGCAACTCATCCATAAGCCCAATAGAATTTAACCAGCTACACAGATACATTTCATTCACAGCGACAGGACTAAACGGCACAACAAGCTTCTGCAATGTAACCATACCAAAACAATTCCTCTATGCGGAACCAGACAACTGGCTGGTGTTAATTGATGGAAAACCAACATCCTACACATCTGCGTTTAATGGGACTCACACTTGGATATACTTTACGTATCGGCTAAGCACAAAATATATTTGCATTTTCGGCGTAGAGGTTATTCCAGAGTTTACAACAAGCGCGCTACTTTCAATGTTTCTGATAATAAGCACAGTTATCCTGGCAATTGCGAATAGGTTAATGCTCCGAAAACATAAGCTTCCAACCAAAGTTTAGAGGCTTAGCATAAAAAGCCTCACTTTTTCTTTCCAATTCTAATTTAAATCATCATTTAAGTTAAGGATAAACGGTTTATGCGAAGTGCTATGTTTCCTTTGCCTTCCCAACATAAAAGTTGAAAAAGCTATTATAAATGCTATAAAAACTTTCGATGGAAACTCTGGTATGGCGCTGGTTCCCCAAATTTCAATTGACTGGATATTTGGATTACATATAAAATAAAAATATGTGTTTTCAACATCGGACTCGATAAGAAACTGTACTACTGTTTCAGCGTTAACCTTGACAATCCATTGCTCTTCCCTCTCCGCCCATAATAAAGGCTTTGGAATTATAACTCTGCAGAAACCTAAAAATCCAGTCAAATTGGCGATGTTAAACCTTACAAAGGGGCCGGCAATTGGGTTAAAACTGAAATCGGCAATTGTAAAATTACTTGAAATAACTACATAATATTCCTCATTATTCCACCGACCTGCATTAAAGTAGTGTACGGGCCCAGAAAGAGGATAGTTATCTAGTCCCATGTAGGGCGTATCCCCTATCCCATCACTCCCAAGCTGATTTTGGAACGCACCATACTTTTCATCCACAATTTCATAATCGCTCCAATAATTTCCCCCTGAAGGATACCCATTATCCCAAGCACCACCGACAGTTATCAGCATGGTCTGATTTTTGTTATTTAAAAAATTATTGTGATAAAACTTGTTGTGTCTGCATTTTAAATCGGCAATCCAAACCCCCCGCGAATTATTAGAAATAACATTGCCCACAATTATATTATATAGGCTGCTACCTCGCAGGTATATTCCAGCCCAGCGATTGCCTTCAATCATGTTCCTAAAAATAAAAGTGTTATTTGAGTCTTTTAGCATTATTCCCACCATACACTTTTCGATTTTGCAACTAAACACGTTTACATTTTTTACATCAGCAAGCTGGACACCGGCCACTGGTATAGAAGGGTCATCAACAGTGTTGCGAATAGTTAAATTAGCAATTTTCACCCCGTCATTTTTCACAAGAAAAATGCCTTTTTCCGTACCATTTCCATCAATGATTGTAGATTCGACGCCCTCCCCTACGATAACAACTGTTTTATTAACAATTATTGGGTAGCTTTCTTCCACGAAAGTTCCCTTTTTAATTAAAATTGTAGCCCCCTCAGGAGCTTGATTAATTGCGTTTTGAATAGAATCTCCAACATTTACAGCCAATTGCGAAACGCTTTTGGAGTCGGCAACCCCACAATGTACTAAAAACAAGGGTAACACGAACAGAGAAATAATTATTAACGATTCAACAACCTTCATTTACATTTCCCATTAAAGTTTGATAAGAATAACTCAAATAAATAACTTGTTTAGGAATCCTTTCGAGAATTATGCACCTAAAACTTAAGTTCCATCCTTTTTCAAGAGAATCCTAAAATATACCTTTCCAAATCACTAGCACGAAATTTTTATGCTCATAAAGCCACTTCTCATATTCAATCGTGAAAGAATTGGTTAGGCAGATTTTTCTACTACAATACCACATAGAAATTAGTTCTATAAAGTTTTATATATTGGTGAAGCACATTTTATCTCTTGCCGAAGGGGAGAGGGCGTTTGTATCCTAGGTTTAAGTATTTGTTTTTCTTAATGCTTCTATTAAATTTTCTGGTGGTTTGTGCAGTTTTTGTTTACCCTGTCGGTGCTACGCCTTGTGCTGTTTTGCGAGTTTCTTTGCCTGAGGGCGTTTATCGTGGTTATGATGTGGATCCTTGGCTTTGTGAGTGTTGGTTTTTGAATTTGACTGGTGCTTCTCAAACTTTTATTGTTCGGATTAATAATACTAGTGGTTCTTTGCGGTCTTATGAT
>CALJDG010000099.1 GCA_938023865.1 uncultured archaeon
GGGTTTTTGATTGAAATAGTTTCTAGTCCATTCTAGCGTTTCGTAGGCTTCAGGCCTAGATAGCAGGATTACTCCTTCTTTTGCGAATATGGAGTGAATTTCATGGTTAATTTGGACATAACTCGCGCTCTTTGCATTCTCCACATTTTTCATATGCTGAGTTTCAGCATCCACAATGTTTTTCCGCAAATTGTTCGGCGTAAAATACGCGTTCATATTAGGTGTTGGACTCTGCGCAAAGTTTAGCACAGCATCATCGCCGAAAACCTCTTATTCAATTCCAGATATATCAGCAACACTTTTTTCGGCAATTCTAACGGCCTACATAATCATGAAGCCAATAATAGTAAGCCATATACTCTTGGGGTCTATCCACCGCAAAAGTGAAATCACAACATTATTTTCCATACAAGAGTTAAAATCATCTCCAGAAGATGAAAGGAAAAATGAATAAATAATTTATGATTATGATATCATCATATGTCAAAATCTAAAGTTTTGTTAACTGCCGACAGAACCCTGATGAGCAATTATCGGAACGACGAGTTCTTAGGCTTTGGAACAACAGCGCCTCCAAACGTTGTTCCAGAATGGTTTTTCCAACCGCTATTCTTTCCCCCAATAAAAACAATCATCGGCGTTCCCATTAAAGCGCCTTATGGACTTAGAAAAATTGAGGCTCAACTATTAAATGAGGGTTTCGAAGTTTTAACAGTTGACCCGGACCTTAGTAAACGTTTGACAACGCTAAGGTGTTGGGAATATACGTTATGGATCCTTTCGGTTTAGGTCCGCATCGTCTACATTCTCCCGCATTTTAAAAACTGGCGAGCCATACGTTGCAAAACACTTCCGCCTATTGCTTGAAAAAACAGAATTAGCCAAAGCGAAGAAACGCGGCCTAAAAATAATCGTGGGCGGACCCGGAGCATGGCAACTTAGGCTTAGAACAAAATTTGTTGATGACCATGGAATCGACTGCATAATAGACGGAGAAGCCGAAAAGGTTGTCGGCAAAATATTTAGGACAGCAGTTGAAGGCGGTGAACTTCCAAAATTCTATGAAGTTAGCGCTAAAGAATCACCAAGTTTGGATGAGATACCTGAAATTAGAAACCCATCAATAAACGGTTTAATCGAAGTAGGTCGAGGCTGCTGCCGTGGATGCCAATTCTGCAGCGTCACGTTAAGACCTCTAAGATGGTACCCATATGAAAAAATAGAAAAAGAACTCAAAGTAAACGTGGATGCAGGAATAAAATATGCTATACTGCACGCTGAAGACGTGCTGCTCTACGGGTCAAAAACTGTGTTGCCGGATAGAGAAAAAGTGCTGAAACTGCATATGCTGTGCAAGCATTATGTTGAAGCGTTAAGCTGGAGCCACACATCAATGGCTGCAGTTGCATCTGCCCCAGAACTTGTAGAGGAAATTGCAGAACTCATAATAAGTGATAAGCAGGAATGGTGGGGAACCGAAATAGGAATAGAAACAGGCTCGCCTGAACTTGCGAAGAAAGTTATGCCAGCTAAGGTTCGCCCGTTCAAGCCTGAGCAATGGCCTGAAGTTGTTAAAACTGCTGCCGGCATAATGACGGATAACAACCTTGTTCCTGCATGTACTCTAATAACTGGTTTGCCCCAAGAAACCGAAGACGACGTAATAAAAACCATAGAGCTGATAGACGACTTGAAAGACTTCAAAAGTTTAATTGTGCCCCTGTTTTTCGTCCCATTAGGCAAATTGAAAGACAAAGACTGGTTTACAATGGAGCAAATGAGCAACTTGCAAATGGAGCTGCTGATAAAATGTTTGAGGCATGACATTTACTGGGCAAAGGTGATAATGAAGTCATACTTCCAAGGAACATGGTACAGCAGAATTTTATCCTTTCTATACTGGCTCTTTGTGAAAATAGTGGAAAGAAAAGCGAAAAGCGTCTACAACATACCACTTAAAACCGAAACCCACAGCGTAGAGGCGAAAACATGAAAGTATGCCTAATTTCGCCTCCATACAATTCAGCGGTCAAATCGATAGTTGGAGTATCGTCGCCCCCATTAGGCTTAGCGTACATCGCTTCAATGCTCAGACAAAACCACCAAGTGAAAATTATAGACTCGAACATTCTCAACTATACATTGGAAGACGTTGAAAAGGAAATGCGAAATTTTAATCCAGACATCGTTGGAATCACTTCAGTAACGCCTTCCATTTACGCGGCATACAAAGTCGCAGAAACAGCTAAAAAGGTTAACGAAGACTGCACTGTAGTTTTAGGTGGACCCCACGCAACTTTCACGCCAAGGCAAACATTGGAAGAATGCAAATACATCGACATAATCGTTAGGGGCGAAGGCGAGGAGACAACCAAAGAATTAGTCGAAAACATTGAAAAAGAAGCCCCGCTGAATGGAGTTAAGGGAATTACTTTCAGAAAGGAAAATGAAATAATTGACGCTGAACCTAGACCGTTCATAAAGAATATAGATATTATACCATTCCCAAGCAGAGACTTGCTGCCCATGCACCTTTACAAATTTAACGGAGTAAAATACACAACGATGCTGACAAGCAGAGGATGCCCATTCAAATGCTCATTCTGCTCATCCTCTAGGCTTTTCGGCGGATACTGGAGGGGAAGAAGCCCCGAAAACGTCCTTGAAGAAATGAAAATTGTATATGATGAATATAACATTAGAAACATCGAGTTTGTGGACGACACTTTTACGCTTAACCAGGAAAGAGCGGAAAAGATATGCGATGGAATAATCAAGGAAGACTTAGACATAAGCTGGGGAGCATCGTCAAGAGTAGACACGCTGTCCAAAAAGCTTGTTGAAAAGATGAAAAAAGCCGGATGCTGGATAATATTCCTCGGCATAGAATCAGGCTCCCAGAAAATACTGGACACAATAGGGAAAGGAATCACACTTGAACAAGCAAAGAAAGCAGTGAAAATTCTGAAAGATGCCGGAATCCAAGCTTTAGGCTCCTTCATCATAGGTTTCCTACAAGACACAAAAGAAACAATAAAGGAAACAATAAAATTCGCTAAAAGCCTAAACCTTGATTACGCAGAATTTTCCATACTTACGCCATACCCAGGAACCCCAATATACGATTACTCCAAAAAGAACAACATGCTTCTCACAGAAAACTGGTCCAAATACACAGCAGTCGAGCCAATCATTAAAATTGAAGGGACATCTGAAAAAGATGTTAAAGTCCTGTTCCAAAAAGCATACATCACATTTTATCTTAGACCAAGGATTGTTATTGGATGGTTCAAAAACAAGCAGTTCAGTTTTATGAAAAGCGGAATTAAAGCCGTGATAAACTATTTAGAAGGAAGATAAAATGCATGAGGCAGATTTGGTTGCAAACTGGATTCTGCCCTAAAGAAATACGTGGGTGAAAAGGAAAAATTAAGCTTCCAAGAAAAACTAGCCTACGCGATGGTTAAGCTAGCTTGCCTTACCAACCTTCAAATATAATTTTATAAAATTATAAAATCTCCACATGGACCAAGATATGTTGTAACAATATCCGGTTTCTTTAGTGCGCTCACATTCACTTTATCCGCATACAATTGGATAGTTTTCTTTGGATAGCCTAGTTCCGCCATTAACCTCAGCTCTTCTTCCTTTAATTTCCTGGTTAACCATCAAACTCTAAACATGGGTTGAAGCCTCAGCGGCGTTATCTATGGGTGCCGAGCATGATGACAGCCTTCGGTAAGTTCCTCAAGTCTATCTTGCCTATACGCCTCAGCTACTTCTTTAACAGTGTCCGCGTTAGCCTTTAACACCGCTACTCTAGCCTCTTGGAAAATGCTCAGTGCTCGTGGTCCCATTTCATAAGTGATTACGGCGTTAGGTTTGAATTGTAGTAGGCGATCTGGTGGACGTCCAGTCCCGCCGAAATGTTCACTTTCGTTGGACACTGCTTGGACGTTTGAAATGCTGCCGTCTTCGTTTAACTCTATGACAATGAAGTATGGCGCTCTCCCAAAATGCTCCGAAAGCCTTGCGTTAAGCCCATTTCCATCTTCAGCTGGAATAACTATTCTCTCCTTCAATTTTTCACCTCCTTCTTTTCTAGATGCTTGTAACAATTTTTCAAGCTTTTTCCGCCTTAACCTCTCAAGCTCTTCGTCATCTGCGCGTGCTATGTTTCCCACAGTTTTTGCCTCTCCAACAACGCCCTCTACCCGCCCAATTCTGCAATTCCAAAATGTGGACATTAACTTACCTTTCAATAGCTTTTAAAATTAGCATGAGTCGCATGTTAATTCCCGTTTTCCAATTGTTTTTTATGTTCTAAAAATTGTTCAATCTTTTGGACAATTTCCATAAAGGCTTTGGATGCGGGCGAATTTGCATGCTCAACGATAAAAGGCATACCCTTATCCGCATCTTCACAAATCTTTTGATCTATTGGTATGCTTCCAAGAAATGGTATTGATAGTTCCTCTGCTATTTTCATTCCGCCTCCAGACTGGAATATGTCAACCTTTGCACCACAGTTTGGGCAAACAAATCCACTCATGTTTTCAA
>CALJDG010000100.1 GCA_938023865.1 uncultured archaeon
CTACGCGGTCTAAGAAATCATTTACAGAACCTTGGTCTGAGTAAAACCCCTAAAAACCAGCTAAACCCCCACCATAAACATTACGCGTTCCAGAATTCAAAACAGAAAGAAACTCTAAAAACTTCAGAATCAAACTTAAAAGGCACGAGAAACACCTATTAAACCGAAAAACAGAAAAAAGGGGATTTGCGGGAGAAATCGCCACGTTACGGTGAGTTCAAATCCCACCCCCCGCACCATATACGTGAAAATCGAGAGGTTTGTCTGAGTGGTGTCAGCCATGCTGTAGGCTTAAGTTTCATTTTGCCACCCTATCCAACTCTTATTTTCTGGTTGGGTGTAGATGTATTCTCCTGGAACACTTGGATCTCTTTTAAAAGCGCATTAGACAGTTTGTTGTTAGAGGGCGTCAAAGTTTACAAATTTTAAATTTTCTTCAGCAACATTTCAGATTAAATATTAGAAAATCAACAATTCTAGTAGCCAGTTTAAGTAGTGTTGGTTAAGAATGAATAAAGTAACAAGGCAAATAGCAAGACAACGAATTCAAACCCTTTTCCTTTTAGCCAAGGAAACCTACCATAAAAACCCGTTTCTGGCTCAACATTACGTGGATATAGCCCGCAGAATAGCCATGGCAGCCAAAATCCGCCTTCCAACCGAATACAGGCGCATGGTTTGCCGCCACTGCAAAAATTTTATCTTGCCGGGTATTAATTGTCGTGTCCGCATAAAACAACGAAGGATACCCCACGTGGTCATCACATGTCTAGAATGTGGGAGGCACATGCGCATACCCCTTAAGAGGAAGAGGAATGAGCAAGCTTACCCCTAAAATGAAACGCCGCATTAAAAGCGAGTTTGGCGAAGAAAAACCCACAATTTGGATTGGAAAAAGGCAAGTCTCCAACGAACTTATTGAAGAGATTGAGAAGCAGCTTGAGAAGAGGAAAATTGTTAAAATCAAAATTTTGAAAAGCGCCTTACATGAGGAGAGAGCCAGCGAAATAGCCGCGGCGATTTCAAAGCGGACAGAAGCTGACCTAGTGGAGGTTAGGGGACACACCTTCATCCTTTACAAACGTCGAAGAAAAACCTCGAAAGAGTGAAAGCCTTTATATGTGCGCACAATCCGCCTTCGCTCATTTTGCCTTAGCCACCAAATTCAAACTTGTGAATGGACTCATGGGTTGCAGAGTTGAAAAGTTTCCATAAAACGCTACGGGTTCCCATCCAGCCTTTCTGAGAAGCGTTGAGAGTTCGCTTGGGCTGTAAACGTGGATTTCATATTCGACTCTGTCAATAAACTCCAAATTTTCTCCGCGTTTTTTGTAAAAGGTCCAGACAGTCTTTAACTGGGATGTGGTAAGGTCATAGTTTCTGCTTTCTAACAACACTATGTCATCCACTTCTTCATAACCTTTAGGGACAAATTTAACGGCTAAAAACTCAGTGTGCATAGTTTCGGCTATTAGCAACACTGCATTTTCTTTCGAAAGCTCCCTTGCTTGCTTAAAAATTTTGAGGTCGTCTTTTTGGGAGAAATAGCCAATTGAAGTCCAAGCATTAACAACAACATTAAAGGGTTGTTGAATTTTTCCAACAATCTTTTTAAGGTTTCTAACATCGCCTTCTATGAAAGTCACCATGTTTGAAACTTTATGCTCTTCAGTCTTTCTTTTTGCATCTTCCAAAAAAGCTTTGGAAATGTCAACTCCAACAGCCTTAAAACCTCTCTTAGCCATGTATATGGAAATTCGCCCATTTCCACAGCACAAATCAAGCAAATTGCCCGAAGTGATGCCAAAACTGCTAAGCACTTTAACTATGCCGTTTACAACTTCCTCAGTCCGAGACCACCTCTCATCTAAAAACTTCAAGAAAAGGTCTGAACATTCAACAAACAATTTCCTTGTCCAATCGCTCATGTTTTTGTAAAAAGCTCAAGTTTTCTAATATGCATTTTGGAAATGCGCGCGCAGTGCAGCCGACAATCCGCCTACGAAGCCTCTGCTTACTTGGTCTGCGTAGTCTCGGAGCGCTGGTATCCCAGAAGCCTTCAAAGAGAGAACAAGCCCAACTTAACGCTATACTTGCTTATTCGGTGTCCCACAGTTGCGCCAGCCAACATTTCAAACGCTTGGCATAACAGGCGCAGCAACCTCAGGACTGCATGAAGTTTCTCAATCAAGCGCTTGCGGCTAATTAGGGTGGTATGATGGCCTCTGGCGAAGCCGCTCGAACTGGAATCACAGTCCTTGCCAAACTAACTGCTCTACCAAAATCGCTCATCACAAAGTCTGGAAATGCTTCTCTGAACCACTTGAGAAACTCCTTAGTTGCAAGAATTTTCTGTTCGTTGTTCAGCTCAGGCGACATCTTGATATAATTCAAAGCAGGGCTGATAATCTCCATCCAATACTCCCATTTCGTCAAGCCACGATGAGTCCCAAGCTCCTAACGTTTCCCGCCGATATCCTCGCCACGAATAGTCTTAGCCATCATCATCAAGGCACGTTCGGCAATGTTCAAACCACGAGTTTTTAAAACGCTTTTTCCTTGACATATCAACACCTCTTAAAATAACTTAACGGTAGATTAAAAATAAAGTTTGGTTATAGAAAATTTTTACCACACAAAAAGCTCCTTTTCAATTCAAAAACACATCAAAAACAAAAAGAAAACTCTTACAAAACACAAAAGAAAAAAATTTACAAGCCATCCCCCACCCCAATCCCAACACTTTTATATTGGGCTTGGTGAATTACTGAAGGAAACAACAAGAAGGATTGAAATTGCCAACCCCAAACGACGTGCCAGCATCACAATTCATCCAGAAACTAGCCAATTATCTAAAAGAAAACGTGGACGAAGTGACGCCCCCAACATGGGCAAGCATAGCTAAGACAGGGGCTCACACGCAGAGACCCCCAGAAAATCCAGACTGGTGGTATGTACGATGCGCCTCGCTACTGCGCAAAATATACATTCATGGAACAATAGGGATAGAGAGGCTTCGCGCGGAATACGGCGGCAGAAAGGACTTCGGCGTTAGACCAGAACACTCCGTTAAGGCAGGCGGCACAATAATAAGAAGGGCTTTACAACAACTTGAAAACGCTGGTCTTGTCGAAAAGTCTCAGAATCAGGGAAGGCGAATAACAAAAGAGGGAAGAAAGCTTCTAGAAGATATTGCTGAAGATGTGAAGAAGGACTTGCTGAAGGAAATGCCTGAACTGGAGAAATACCAAAAGAGTGGATAGGCGGTGACAGAGGAAGAACTTGAGGAGCTCCGGCAGAAAAAACTTTTGGCGCTACAACGTAAAATAGCCGAAGAACAACGAAAAGCCCAAATGGAACAGCAACTCGAAATGCAAAAACAAGCCATATTAAAAAGCATTCTATCACCAGAAGCCAGACAAAGACTCGCAAACTTAAAACTTGTCAAACCAGAATTTACAGCGCAGCTGGAACTACAGCTAATCCAGCTAGCCCAGATGGGAAAACTGCCAACACCACTAACCGACGAGCAGCTCAAACAAATACTAATCCAACTGCAGGCTCAAAGGCGTGAAATAAAGATAAGAAGGGTTTAGTATGGCTAGATTCAAACCTACAGCAAAAAAGAGGAGGCTAGCAAAATCTGGAAAACAGAAAAGGGCTGTTCCAACATGGGTTATAGCAAAAACTGCCGGAAAGTTCAGAACTCATCCGAAGAGGAGACATTGGAGAACTAGAAAAATAAAGGCTTAGAGGTGAAATAGCGTGAAATCGGAAAAAGCTGAAGAGAAAACCAGCGAAGAATTTGATGGGGAAACTGAAGAGGAAAAAACTGAACAGAAAGAGGGGGAAACTGTCGAAAAACCAGAAAGGGAAGAAGTTCCGGAGGAATCTTTAGAGGAGGCTGAAAAACCGTTAGAAGAGGAGGAAGAAGTAGAAGAAGTTAAGCCTTCAAGAAAAGAGATCAAAGAAGAAATTGTTGAGGAAAGATTTTACACCATTCCGCTTGGCAAGGCTTGGCTTGTACCCCCAAATAAGAGGGCGCCAAAAGCTATCAGGATAATACGCGATTTTATTAAAAGACACATGAAGCTGGAAGCAAAGAAAGAAGGTGAGGAAGAAGAGGAGGTCGAGCCTAAGAAGCTCATAATAAGTAATGAAGTTAACGAGAAAGTTTGGAGCAGGGGCATAGAGAAACCTCCACGCAAAGTACGCGTAAGGGCTGCCAAAGATAGGGACGGAAACGTAACTGTTTATTTGGCTGAAGGAGACTGAGCTTGGCAATTTACCTAGCAAGTCTTTTTGGAAGCGCAAGCATAGGAGTGTACTCGCTAGCCACCGAGAATATGCTTGTACTTCCAAAGTTCATTCCCCTTAAAAAAGCTGAAAGGATTGGGAATTGGCTCAAAGTAAAATTAGTACACACAACTATAGGCGGCTCAATACTGGTCGGCGCATTGACATGCGCCAACTCCAACGGAATCATTCTGCCTCACTTTGTAAGGGACGACGAAATTAAGGCAATAAAATCCATATTCGACGGTAACATAACGGTGATGGAGACTAAGAAAACGGCTTATGGTAACATGGTTTTGGCAAACGATCACGGAGCAATCGTAGACCCTAGGTTAAAGGCCTCTGAAATTAGGAAAATTGCTGACACCCTTGACGTGGAAGCCGTTCCCGGAGAAATAGCCCAACTCCCATATGTCGGCTCCTTAGCGATCGCAACAAACAAAGGCTTATTGGCGCATCCTCTGTTAAAGGAAGGAGAACGCAAACTTTTAGAGGACGTTCTTAAAGTGCCCGTAGACGTTGGCACAATTAACTGCGGCATACCGTACGTTGGAACAGGACTTATTGGAAACAGCCACGCCGCGGTTGCCGGCTCATTGACAACTGGCCCAGAAATGTTTATAATCGGACATGCCTTGGGTGTAGTAAAGGAAGATGAATGAAGTGAAAGTTTTCAGAGTTACAGGAGAAATAACAAAACCAAACATGAAAACCCACTTTAGAAAAGAAGTCGTAGCAATAAAGCCCGAACATGCCATAGAAAAGGTTTACACAGAATTAGGAAGCAGACATCGCATAAAACGCTTCCACATAAAAATAACAAGCATTGACGAGATCAAACCGCAGGAAATCGAAGACCCTTTAATAAAGAAGATGATTACAGAGGAACCATAAATTGGCGGCAAAAGTTGAAGAAGAACTCAGAAGATTAAGTGTTGAAATACGCATTTTAGAGCAGACAGCAGAAGCATTACAATCACGGATAAACATGATAAACGCTGTTATAACCGACCTAACCTTCGCAAGCATGACACTGGAAGGATTGGAAAAGCAAAAGGAAAACGCGGAGCTTCTTGTCCCAATAGGAGGAAACTCATACGTGAAGGCAAAGCTTGAAACTCCAGATAAAGTGACTGTAGGAATAGGCTCTGGCGTCTCAGTTGAGAAAACCTTACAGGAGGCTAAGGAGATAATTAAAAAAAGGCTGGAAGACCTGGAGAAGAGCAGAACATCTCTTCAGCAGCAGTTTTCACAAGTTGTTGACAGAATCAACGAGGATAGAGAGCGCTTCGAAGAGTTAGCAGCCCAGTTAAGAAAGGAGACGCCCTCAAGGAATGTTTGAGAGGCTTAAGTCCGGCTTAAGCAGTCTAGTAAACAAGATTACAACAACCGAGCTTAAACCCGAAAACCTCCGCCCGATACTTTCTGAGTTTAAGCTAAATCTAATAGAAAATGATGTCGCTGTTCCAGTGGCAGAGCGCATATGTGAAGAGATGGAAAAACGCCTAAACGGTGTCCAAGTAAAAAGACTTGAGGACAAGAGGAAAGTTATAGAACATCACCTTCGCGAAGTGCTCTTAGAAGTTATGCTTACAAAAAGCAAAATAGACCTGTTTAAGGCTATGGAGGAAAAAAGGAAGAAAAAGGAACCCTTTGTCATTGTTTTTGTTGGAATAAATGGCACCGGAAAAACGACAACAATAGCTAAAGTTGCCAAACTCTTAAACAATAGGGGTTATACTGTTGTTCTCGCATGCAGCGACACGTACAGGGCAGGTTCAATCGAGCAACTGGAAACCCACGCCAAGCGTTTGGGTGTACGAATGATAAAGCACAAGTACGGTGCAGATCCAGCGGCTGTAGCCTATGATGCAATAAACCATGCTAAGGCTCACGGGATCCACGCTGTTTTGATAGATACGGCGGGACGAATGCAGACAAACCGCAACTTGATGAGCGAACTAGCAAAAATTAAGCGAGTTGTAAACCCAGACCTGACCATTCTAACTGTTGACTCCCTAACTGGAAACGATGCGGTGATGCAAGCAGAAGAGTTCCACAAAAGCGTTGGCATAGACGCAACAATACTAACAAAAGTGGACGCCGACATTAAAGGCGGCTCAGCCCTAAGCGTAACTTATGTCACCCAAAAACCCGTTCTGTTTGTTGGAACTGGACAAAAGTATGACGATTTAGAGGAATTTCGGCCGGAAAACTTTGTAGACATGATACTGGGATAGCCAGAAGGTTCGTTTCGAAACAGCAAAGTTCATACAATATTCTGGCTTCCAGCTTACCCAAAAACATCCCTCCTAATAAGCACTTCTTAACACTTTTTGGCTGAAACTCCTCCAACAGCAACTTAAAAGCTTTCAAGGCAGGACCATCACCCTCACACGTAAAAATGTCCAAGACCATATAACCATACTTGGGCCATGTATGAACACTCAAATGCGACTCGCTTAGGAGATAAATAGCAGAAACCCCGTGAGGCTCAAACTGATGAAAACTTGAAGAGATAACGTGCAAACCGGATTTAGCAACTATCCTATCTAAAACCACCCGAAGATCTTCTACTCTTGAAATCTTTCGGGGATTCACACCCCGAAATTCGGCGATAATGTAGATGCCCATATAGAACACCCAACAATATCGTCGAACTTCGGAAGCATATTCCGTACAGCGCTTTGAGCCAACTATGCATACGTTTTCTGTCCTCTGGAATTTTCCCGAAAAATTTTGCTTTTATAAATTTTTGTTGTCAAAAACATCATTAGAAATGCACAAATAAGTTTCAAAACTTTGACATAAAATCCTTAAACTTTTGCAAATCTATTGGGACGAGAACCTCCCTTTTTATCAACTCACATGGCCACTGTTTGCATTTATCACAGTACCTAATTCCCCTCTTTGCGGCACATGTCCTCCTTCTTGCCAACCACTTTTCTTTGGCTTTGAGAAACTTTGAAACTCCTTTTTCCTTGACTTGCTTCATGTTAAGCCATACGTCCAAGAACCACGCACTCGACTCCAATGTTTCTGCTTTGAAGAAATCGAAGAATTTGCAAGGAAAGCTTTCGCAGTCCAAACATATTCTAATGTTTTTGCTAGCTGCACATTTGTAGATCGCGCAGTATTTTTGATATTCTTTACTTAAGCCTTTACCGCTTCTGCAGCCCTCACACTCGCCGCTGAGTAAGCCAGTGCACTCACCACAGTAAAGACCACATGGAGCAACAAGGTTCCATTCTGTTATTTTCAAGTTATCAACCGCATGGTGCTCTAACTTAGAATTTTTCAAGCAGTTTAAGTAGTATGGCTTTCGCTGAGTAGAGGCGATTCTCGCTTTGTTCATAGATAATCGAGTTTGGGCCCTCTATGACATCTGCGCTTATCTCATAGCCTCTATGGATGGGCATGTCGTGCATTATGTAGGCGTGGCTTCCCAGCAGTAACTCCTTATTTATTTGGTATGGCATCATGAGTTTAACGCGTTTTTCCTTTTCAGCTGCAAATTTTGGATCAGTGAAGAATTCCATATCAACCCAAGTGTCAGTGTAAACGAAGTCTGCATCCTTTACAGCTTCCCTAACATCCAATGTGGCCTTGTAGAGCCCGGTTTTCCTAGCCTCCTCTAAAAGCTCGTCGTCCCTTGCAGGTTCATTGAAAATCGGTGTTACGGCGGTTATCTTCACTCCAGTTTTTGTGCAACCTTCAATAAGGGAATTACAGACGTTATTATGAACACCAATGTAGACCAGTTTTAAGCCCTTCAATTTGCCCTTTCTCTCCTTCATGGTCATCAAGTCGGCTATTGCTTGGCTTGGATGATATTTTTCATCACAACCATTTATCACCGGAACACGGGAGGCTTTAGCCATTACTTGAAGGTCAGCGTTTCTGAGAAGCCTAGCCATTATGCAGTCAACATTCCGAGACAAGTATTGAGTCTCATCATATATGTCAGCTATCGTGAAGTTTGTTGTTCTCCAATCGATGTAAAGTGCATGGCCCCCAAGCTGCGTCATAGCCACCTCAAAAGAAACCCTTGTCCGCGTAGAAGTCTTCTGAAACACCATAGCTAAGGATTCGCCATCTAAGGCCCTGCGATATTTTTCCGGATTTTGCTTCACCTCAATAGCTTTGTCAATTATTTCCAAAAGCTGTCGCCCAGACAAACCTTTGAAGTTAATTAAGTGCATTACTTTCCACCAACTTTGAACCTAAAGCCTCAACAGTTTTAAGCATTATAAGTTTTATGGAAACATTTATCCCTAAAAGGGGCATTTTGCAATTGGATAGGAAATGATTCTAATAGCTGCATCAACAAAAGACTTAGCGAGCGTAAACATCGCAAAACAGATTTTAGGCAGTTATTCATTCAAACCGGTTAAAGAAAAAATATATGTTGCTGAAGTCTCTGGTCGGAAAGTTCAACTTATAATTTTGAATGAAGAGCTAGTTTATGCGCAAAACATAACCAAATATTATCCCACAATTAATCTTGTTATTTTCATTTCAAGGCACAGCAGCCTAAGCGGGACCCCGACACTATCGGTTCACACCCCTGGAAATCTGGGAGATGCAGATTTAGGCGGAGTAACAAGAAAGGTGTCTATTGCTCCGGCAAACGCCATGAAAACGGCTCTAATCACCATGGCGAAACTCGTTGAGGAAAAACATTTGAATTACAAAGTTTCCTACGAATGCACTCATCATGGCCCATCATTAGATTTGCCAGCAATGTTCGTCGAACTAGGAAGCACCCAAAAAGAATGGAAGGATTTAGAGGCGGCTGAAGTTGTTGCTCACGCCACAATGAAGGCCGTAATAAATTTCGAAAAGCAGAGTAGCAAGGCGACGCTTGGCATCGGGGGACCCCATTATAACGAGAAATTCACCAAAATGGCGTTAGAGGGCAATATAGCCTTTGGTCACATTGTGCCAAAATACGCCACTGCGATGATTGATGAGTCTATTTTGAGGCAGTGCGTCAAGAAAACCTTAGAAAAAGTGGAGTTTGCAGTTTTAGACTGGAAGGGAATCAAGGGTGAAGACAAACCAAACATTGTCAAGCTTCTCAACATGATAGGGCTTGAATTCCAAAAAGCTTAACAACTCAGCAAGCCTTTACTTCGATGCATAAATAGAAAAGTTAATAGAAATGCTTGTTTATCTGTAACAAAGCGCAACTTACTGGGTCAACAAAATGGGATTAAGGACCTTCCTAACACAATGCGCAAGAACATTAAAACTTGCAGTCAAACCCGGAAGAAGCGAGCTATGGCTCTCAATAAAAATATGCTTCTTAGGCATAGGCGCTGTGGGACTCGTAGGCTTTGTTATCGCCATGCTAACAAGGCTGATACCATTTTAAATTAATATGGGGTATGTAAAGTCTTGGAAAAATTGCCTACAAAAATTTTCGCCGTAAGGACTACAACAGGCCAGGAGAGAAACGTGGCCAAACTTGTCGCAGCAAGAATAGAGATGAACAAGATACCAGTAAAGGCCATTCTTGTTCCAGACACGTTAAGAGGTTATATTTTCATGGAGGCGGAAGGACCACACTTTGTTGAGCAAGCAATAGCTGGCATAAAGCATGTTAGATCAAGGGTTCCAGACTTCGTAAACTTCTCTGAAGTTGAAAAGTATGTTGTAAGAAAACCCATAATAGAAGAGTTGCATGAAAACGACATAGTTGAAGTTACTGATGGACCCTTCAAGGGAATGCGGGCTAAAATCACCCGCATTGATAGATCAAAGGAGGAAGTAACATTGGAGCTTCTTGAAGCTACTTTTACGCTTCCAATAACTGTTCATTCAGATTATGTTAAGCTTGTAGAAAGAGCGAAAACTGAAGGAGGCCCATAATATGAGCGAAAAAAAGGTTGTTGAATTGCTTGTTAGCGGCGGGCAAGCGACGGCTGGACCGCCATTAGGTCCCGCTCTGGGACCTCTTGGCGTTAACGTCATGGCAGTTGTGAACAAGATTAATGAGCTTACGAAAGACTATGCTGGAATGAAAGTTCCGGTGAAAGTCACCGTTGATCCTGAAACGAAAACCTTTGAGGTGAGTGTTGGAACCCCCACCGCGTCAGCCCTCATTGTTAGCGAACTAAAAATTGAGAAGGGTTCCGGAAACCCGAAGGCACAAAAAGTTGGAAACTTAACAATAGAACAGCTAATTCGCATAGCGAAGATAAAGCGTCCGGAACTGCTTTCAAAAACGCTAAAGTCTTCAGCTAAGGAAATCCTTGGAACATGTGTAAGCTTGGGCGTAACCGTGGAGGGAAAAGACCCGAAGGAGATCATGCGAGACATCGACGAAGGTAGATATGACAAAATATTCGCTGAAAGTGAAACATAAAGGAACATTTTTATAATGGCTCTATAATCCATCAATGGCACGGAGCTGCAGAAATGTCAATAGAACCAAAAACACTGCTTTCAGCCTTAAAAGAGGCAAAAGAAAAAGGCAGTAAAAGAAATTTCACCCAATCAGTTGAGCTTATCTTAAATTTACAAGACATTGACATGAAATCTCCTGAAGGGAGACTCCAAGAAAACGTGGAGCTGCCCTATCCGCCAGCGGAGAAGACGAACAAGATTTGTGTTATCGCTACCGGTGAACTTGCCCTAAAAGCAAAAAAAGCTAATGCAGACCTAGTGCTAGAAAGAGCGGAACTTGAAGGATTAGCTGGAAAGAAGAAGGACTTACGGAAGCTAGCCAACGAATACGAATTCTTCATAGCTGAAGCCCCCCTAATGCCCTTAGTAGGCAAAGTTTTAGGTCCTGCCCTTGGACCCAGGGGAAAAATGCCGGTGCCAGTTCCGCCAACAGCAGACATTGAAAGCTTACTAAACAAGTATCGTAGAACAGTTGTTGTTAAGATGCGCAACCAACCAGTAATCCAGTGCCGAGTTGGAACGGAAAACATGAAGGAAGAGGAGTTAGCGGAAAACATACAAGCAGTCCTAAGAGTTGTTGAGGGAAAACTGAAAAGGGGAATGAGAAACATTAAATCAGTCTGCATAAAAACAACCATGGGCGCGCCAATAAAAATTAAAATGTAAAGAGGGAAAGCGTCTGCCGTCCCAGCAAGTTTTGAAAGAAAAAATCGATGAGGTCGAAGAGATAACAAAAATTCTTAAACAATATAAAGTGGTGGGTATAGCAAGCCTCCAGAAGGTCAGAGCTTCCCAGCTTCAGGAGTTTAAGAAAAAGCTGGCGGCAGACGTCTATATGCGAGTTGTAAAGAACACGTTAATGAAAAGGGCCATTGAATACTGTAAAGAAAGAGAAGGAATAGAAAAGCTGGAGAAATACTTAACGGGACCAAATGTTTTCCTCTTCACGGATCTCAACCCATTTAAGTTGGCGTTGCTCCTTGAAAAGGGAAAGGTTCGCCTAACAGCGAAGGCTGGAGATATAGCTTCCTATGACGTTATAGTCCAAGCAGGAAACACTGGACAGCCCCCCGGGCCTATAATAAGCCAGTTGAACGCGGTGGGTTTGCCGACGAGAATTGAAGCTGGAAGTGTATGGATAACAAAGGACACTTTAGTGGCGCGTAAAGGCGAAGTGATATCCGACAGGCTCGCAAGCGTTTTGTCGAAGCTTGGAATAAAGCCTGTTGAAGCAGGACTCATAATGAAGGCTGTATACGACGAAGGCTTAATCATAGAAAGAGAACAGCTCAAGATAGATTTAGAAGGAACCAAAAAACAGTTTGAGGCTGCCCAAACTGACGCCTTTAAGCTGTCCATAAGCGTGGCCTATCCAACAAAAGACAACATACAAGCACTAATCCAAATCACCATTCAAGAAGCATACGCCCTCTCGTTAGGGGCAGCCATACCAACAAAAGAAACATTAAAAGATCTTATCAGAAAGGCTTACGCTGAAATGTTAAGCTTAAGTATGAGAATTCCCAATTTGGAAGGAGAAGCCAAACAAAGTTAAAATAGTTTAAGTAGAGGTGAAAAAGGTATGGAATACATTTACGCTGCAATGCTCCTCCACAAAGCTGGAAAGCAAATAAACGAAGAAAACCTAACGCAAGTTTTAACAGCCGCAGGAATAAACGTGGATGCTGTAAGAGTTAAAGCTTTAGTTGCTTCACTGGCAGAGGTCAATATAGACGAGGTTATAAAGTCAGCTCCAGCACTAATGGCAGCGCCAGTCGCCGCGCCAGCAGCCACAACATCAGCAACGGAAGCCAAACCCAAAGAGGAAGAGAAGAAAAAGAAGGAAGAAGAGGAGAAAGCCAGAGAAGAAGCAGCACTCGAGGGGCTTGGAGCACTCTTCGGCTAAATATGCTTCTTATTTTGTAGACTACACAGAAACTTGTGTTTAAAAGCCAGCAATGAATTTAAACAGATTTTAAATTATCTTATCAACATGAAGCTCTGCAGCGCTTGCTTGTTAGGAATAAAATGTAGACATAACGGAATAGACGCCCTTAACGAAAAGGTCCTTATGCTACTGAAAATTGAAACTCTCATACCAGTGTGCCCAGAACAGCTAGGCGGCTTACCAACACCAAGGGAGCCAGCAGAAATCAGAGATGGAAGGGTAATCACAAGTTCTGGAAATGACGTAACAGAGAACTATAAGCGCGGAGCTGAGGAGGTTTTGAAAATTGCAAAATTGTTCGGTATAAAGGAAGCTTTGCTAAAGCAGGGAAGCCCCTCATGTGGATGTGGGCGCATCTATGATGGCACATTTTCTGGCAAGTTTATAAAAGGTGATGGAATCACAGCAGCCCTACTCAAAAAGCATGGAATCAAAGTGATAACCGAAGAGGATCTATAGATTTTGACTTGCACTAAATATTTTTGGTGTTTTTAGGGATTTTAGTAGCAGCAAAGGCAGCCACCCACAAATAATCATCAAGGTTCCGGGAAAAGCCCTCAAGTTGAAGGTTAATATTAATGTCTCAAAAATGAAGAAGGATGCCGCCATGGCTGCCGCCGATAGAACTGCAAGTTGTCGCCCGTACTTCTTGTAGGTTTGTACCGCAATGAGGCCAGCGAAGAAGAAGTCGCCTAAGCCAAGTGAGATGTAGAGTGTGCCCCAACGAGTGGTTATTTCTGGGATTGTTGGCAGAGTGACAAGTACTGGAAGCCTCAGGGCGGTGACGTGTGTTGCCGCTGAAACCATCGTGCCCGTTACAAGGACAAGTACAATATCCGCAACTGTCAGAAGCCCAGCGAAAATTAGTGTTGCTTTCCACGTGAAAAGTGCTCCTAAATAGAGAATTATTAAAATAGCAAAAATTATCCCATACATATTAAGAAGGTATGGAAACCATATCGGACTTTTGCTGTAAAAAACGTAGAGAATTATAAATAGGGCAGATGGCAAGAAGGCTAAATACCAACGCCGCCCACCCGTCGTCCTCGTATCCTCGTAGATTATAGCTATAAAAGAAAAACCGATCAGACAGAAAAATGCTGCGGACCCGTAAGCGGATAATCCCCTTAATACATCCAAGCTGAAGAGGCTGAAGGTTGCCGCTATAAAGCTAACCGCCAGAAAGGCTGCGCAGAAAAGTTGGGCTTTAATTTTTTTAAAATCTGAAAAAATATAAGTGAACATAAACAGGAGCGTTGCATAGGAGAACAGGAAAATTGTCATAACAGCCATTTTTGGGATGAAAACCATGAGCGAAACAGCTAAGCTTATTGCGGCTACAAGCATAACAGCATCTTTAACGCTAAATTCTCTTTCCTCAAAAGTCATCCTCAGTTTTCTCTCAACTTTATCATTAAGAAACGTTGCTACCAATGTGACAGCAAAAAGTGTTAGGGGCATAGCAATGTCAAAGTACATGAGCGCAAATAGGCCAAACAGACATTTAAACCTTAAACCCAAAAATGCAGTTAAAAACCGCCAAAGAAGCAATAAGCGCCTCTTCAGTTCTCACCGTTTCCGTCAACTGACCAGGAATAGTATTAACGACAAAATCAACGATTCGATCAAGGTTTAACCCTTCCAGCTTAACTATTTCATATAATCCCTTTGTCGGCGCTCCGAAAGCGATTAGTATTTTTTCAGATTTTCTCCATCTCTCAGCAATTTTTCCGGCGGCGCTTGGGAAAAAGACGCCATACTTCGATGTAGCTATTTTTAAATCAAATAGTCTCTTCGCCACTAATCTTCCGAAGGAGTCATCCCACATAGTTACACTATATCCACAGTAGTGGGGAACCTCGTCGCGATTAGCAAGGCTTGCCATAACATACTTGTTTACTCCCGTTATTTTAACGGTCACCCGCTTCTCAAGGGGCAAACGCGCACCTCTGATTAGAGCGAGTTTATCCACTCCTATATCCACAAACATGTTATTTCCAGATTTCACCACCGTAACCCCCTCCCTGAATTCGCCTACTTTTAGTTCTTTTGCTTCTTTGCTTAAGGGATGATGAGGTGTTCTTAAAGGCGGGAGAATGCCAGCATAACGCAATTCAGGCTTCAACTTGAACAATTTCTTCCGCAAATACTGCGGGGTTTCCATGTAGCTTAGCAGTGTGGCGATTAACTCCATGTCCGCTCTTTGGTCTAGCTTTAATTCGTCTTTGTAAATTATTATCTCTCTAACACCAAAAATTGCAGCTGTCCTCCCAATCAAGCCTATTTTTGAGGTTTTTTCTCGGAGATGGGGAATGTCCGAAACAACAGAAGCTGGGATGGCTATTGCAACACTTTTCCTTTGCAATAGTTTTACACCATTCCGTGTTATTGCAAGTCTTTGCTTAAAAGCTAAAAGCAAACACTCTATACTGCATACCGATGCAAGATGCCAAAAACCTCAATCTTGGACAACATAGACTATATAAAAAGGATAGATAAAAGTGACATGCTCTCCTTCTGCGTAGACGCCGCAAAACATTATGGGAATGCTGTTCAAATAGCCGAAAAAGTTGTGTTTGATTATACAAAACCCAAGGCGGTAATTGTGGCGGGTATGGGCGGCTCAGCTATAGGTGGGGAGCTTCTAAAAGACTGGTCATATGACATGATAACTATTCCGGTGGAAGTCTGTAGAGAGTACACACTACCGGCTTTTGCTGATAAAACCACTTTAACGTTTATTGTGAGCTATTCTGGCGAAACCGAAGAAGCCCTAAGCGTTTTTCTCGATGCAGTAAAGCGGAATTGCATGATGGTCTGTATAACCTCTGGAGGCACTCTGCTGGATTTTGCTGAAAAACTTAAAATTCCAAGCGTTCGCATTCCGGAAGGAATTCCGCCAAGGGCAGCTCTCCCATACCTTTTCACTCCAAAACTGATAATCCTAGAGAAACTTGGCGTTATTACAAGAGTTAGTGGTGGAATCTCTGAAGCTGTCTCCGTTTTAAGGCAAGTTTGTAGCGAAAATGCGCCTCAAATGCCGTTGAAAGAAAACTTTTCCAAAAAAATTGCCGCTGCCGTTTATGGAACAGTTCCTGTTGTCTATGGTTTAGGGTTTTATCGCTCCGTAGCACAGCGCTTTAAGCAACAATTTAATGAGAACAGCAAGATTCCGTCAAAATGGGAGGTTTTTCCAGAGTTGAACCATAATGAGGTTGTCGGTTGGGAGGAAGCCGAAAAACTGGCACACAATTTTTCGGTGTTAATTTTGCGTGATAAAAACGAGGCAAAACCCATTAGATGCAGAATAGAGGCAACAAAGGAATTGTTAAGGAGTAAAGTGAGGGGAATCTACGAAGTATGGAGCCAGGGTAGAGGAAAGTTGGCCAAAATGTTGTCAACGACCGCTATTGGGGATTTTACGAGCGTTTACCTCGCGATTCTTCGAGGCATTGATCCAACACCAGTAAAGAGCATCTCCATGTTAAAGGATAAAATCGCTAAAACAGGGTTGAAAGATAAAATAATTGGTGAACTGAAAAACCTCGTTAAAAAAGAAGTATAGTCCTAAAATCTTTGGCCTATGAACTCCTCGAACATTTTCTCGGCGACCTCTAAAGACAGCAATTGCGGTGGGTGTTTGAAGGCATATGCGCATATAGGAAGTATTGCCCCCCTTAATTTTCTGTTCAACGCAATTTTAACAGCTCGTATAACGTCCATTAGCACTGAGCCGGCATTTGGTGCATCCACCGTTGAGAGACGCATATCTATTTGCATAGGTGTCCCGCAGAAGTATACCCCCTTAATCCAGAAGTAGCTGTCACGCCTGTTCTGTAGAAAGTCTACATAGTCTGTTGATCCCGCGATAACCTCTGCTTCGTATGGCAGCGCTGCTTTAACAGTTTCAGTCTTAACGGTCCTTTTTAGCTCGCGAGTTCTATCCAGCGTGTCGAGAGATTCTGTTCCCCCACCAACGTCAAGCTGGTAGGTCTCAGTTATGCGTACACCATGCCTAGAAAGAAGCCGAAGCAGCGTTTTATGTAATGTTGTGGCACCTATTTGGTCTATAAGGTCGTCACCAACGAGGGGCAACCCAGCCTCATCAAACCTCCTAGCCCAAAATGAATCGCTCGCTATGGAAGCCGGCGTGGCGTTTATAAAGGCACATCCAGCCTCCAACGATTGACTTGCGTACCATTCAGAAGCTTTCACAGCTCCGCTTGGAAGCAAATTGAGAACAATTTCCGCATCGCTTTCCTTTAAAACATTAACAACCTCAACATCCTTTGAATCACTTACTTGGATAACATCTTTTGTATATTCGCCTAAACCATCTAAAACTGGTCCCTTCCGAACGATTACATTTGACAACGGGACATCCACAATTTTGGGGGCATTGTTCGGTGACGCAAATATGGCCTCTGAAAGATCCCGTCCGACCTTTCTGCTGTCAATATCAAAAGCTGCGACGATTTGAATGTCTTTTGGGTGAAAACCTCCTAAAAAAAGATTACGCAAACCTACACACTCATGATCGTTATCAAAGTCTTTATAATAACGCAAGCCTTGCACGAAGGCGGATGCACAGTTTCCAACACCAACAACGGCCACTTTTATTTTTGGCAAGTCCAAACTCACCATTTTGTTCCTTCATATCACATACGGATTTATAAAGCTCTATGCAATTCAATAGCGGTTAAGCGTGACAAGAAATGAAGACCTGGTTAGATGTTTCGGTTCTCCGCTGCCCAAAATGCGGGCGCCACTACGTTGAATCATCATGGTATGTTGTTGAGATGGAAGCTGACATAGAGTGCGGAGATTGCGGAAAAGAGTTTAACAGTAATAAGAATGCTTTGGACAGAGTACTCCTGGAATTTGAAATCAACGAGGATGGAAAACTTCAAAAAGTGAACGTTAAAAAACATTTGAAAATAGAAAAGGACACATAATTATACTAGCTCGCTAATTTCTCCACTGGAATGTACCTCTCAAAAACTCCAGCCCTATGCAATACGTCTTGCCACAATTCAAGCCCCTTGCTGGTTTTCCACCTCTCAGGCGCTGGCAAACCCAAAACAGTCAGCTTATCCCCTTTCATAATCCTTTCGGCAGTAACGCACTTACCTGTTTCTGGATAGACAGGTGTTATTATGTCCGGCGCCATAGCAACGAGTCGCCCATCTTTATATGCAACCAGCACCTCGTTTTTGGCTCTAAACTCAAAAGTGCTTCCAGCAAATTTGCCGGCACCTCTAAGCTTCGCGTCAACGAAGGTGAAGCCTCCCACTGTCTTTATTTCAACCGTGCTCGCAACCCCCTCGAAAAGCTTGTAGCCTCCTGTTTCCTTTAACACGCCGTCGATCGGGCTTTTAGCCTCTCTCAAAATTCTCCCGATTTTTATAGCCTTTGATAGGCTCCGCTGCACTGGTGAAGTTTTCACCTGGATCCCTCTCAGTATTCGCCTGGCAGTATAGGCTGTGTGCCCCCATTCTGCAGCTAATACGCGAGCAATTCTTTCAGCAGCCTTTGCATTAACGGTCTCTTTCACTATCACGATGCTTCTGGCATGTACATCGGCAACAACCATTGGCGTAAGCGAAATATTATCAATTGTGTAGACTTTTAAGTGGACTTCTGGAACGGATCTGCCAGCTCCATCCGCATCTACCACTGGAATACCACGTCTAGCGGCAACATCAACAGCCGCCAAAGTGTTAAACCCGCCTAATTCTACTGGGATTGCAGCAAAAGCACAGAAACCTGCATATTCCTCTAACATCTTCAAGGTTTTCAACGCAGCATCCGAATCATAGTCAATCGAGGACGTTGCGCCTACACAAGCAAAATTGACTACCTTGACATCATCGGGAACTTCGAGGGGATCTACTATTTTAACAGGGATTTTATGCGAAACAAGAGCCCCTACTATTTTGTGTCCAAATTCCGGATCTCCGCCGCCTCCGGCTGAAAATATCGCAGCTCCGTCCACCAAATCCATTAAATCTTGATAACTTAAAGTCTTCAAGTTTGAGCCTCTACGCAATCTTGCTTGAAAATTTATTATGAAGGAAGCCTTTAAAGGATTTAACCAGCTTAGCTTAAAACGGGTGGCAATTAAAGGTGAACAAACAAGCACAAGACAAGTTTAATATAATCATTGAGCTTGCCCGCCGCAGGGGCTTCTTTTGGCAATCCTATGAGATATATGGGGGCGTAAGCGGTTTTGTAACCTACGGTTTTCTAGGCGCAAAACTAAAACAAAATATCGAAAAAAAGCTTAGAGAAATCTTCGTCAACAAGCTTGGGATAATGGAAATAGAAGCCCCAATTATTGCACCAAGCAGGATTTTTGAAGCTTCAGGCCACGTTGACCACTTCAAAGAGCCCATGGTTGAATGCCTAAAATGTAAAAAGCGGTTCCGAGCAGACCACCTGCTTGAAGAAACAGCGAAGCTAAGCGCCTCTGACGTTGAAAAATTAAGCCTAGAAGAGTTAAAGGAAGCCCTTGAAAAACATAACGTACGCTGTCCGGAATGCGGAGGAAACTTTAGCAATCCAAAACATTTTCTAACAATGTTCAAAACAACCATAGGCCCATACTCTAGGGCTGTTGGTTATGGACGCCCAGAAGCTGCCCAAGGCATATTCGTAGAGTTTAGACGTTTATATGAGATGGCTCGCGAAAAACTACCCTTCGGTGTAATGCAAATAGGTCACGCACTGAGGAATGAGATTTCGCCTAGACAAGGTTTGATAAGGCTTAGGGAATTCACTATAGCGGATATAGAGTTCTTCTTCGATCCCAAAGATACCAACTGCTTCTTGCTGCAAGAGGTTGGAGACGAGACTTTAAGGCTTGTTTTGGCTGAAAGCAAACTCCGCGGCTCTGAAGAGATAGTCGAAGTTACTGTAAAAGAAGCCCTGAAAAACGGTTACATTAAGGTTTCTTGGCAGGCGGCTTTTATGGCAATAGCCAAAAGTTTACTGATAGAGCTGGGCATCCCAGCTAATAATCAAAGGTTTGTTGAGAAACTGCCATGGGAGCGGGCGCATTATTCCTTACAAAGCTTCGACCAGGAAGTTTACGTTGACCGCTGGGGATGGATTGAAGTTTCTGGACACGCGTATAGAACAGATTACGATTTAAAACAGCACATGGATTTCAGTGGGACAGACATGAGGGTATTCAAAGATTATGAAAAACCAGTAGCAAGAGAGAAAAAGATTGTTAAGCCTGTAATGACAAAGCTTGGGCCTGTCTTCAAAAGTACAGCACAAAAAATTGCTAAAATGATTTCTGAAGCTAACCCTGAGGAGGTTGAAGCCTCGTTTAAAGCGAGAGGCTATTACATGCTTGGAAATTACAAAATATTACCCGAACATGTGGAAATTACAACATGTACGCTGGAGGAAAGGGGCAGGCGCTTTATACCACACGTTGTAGAGCCCAGTTTTGGTTCGGATAGGCTTGTTTATGTTACTCTTGAGTACGCATATCGCGTAAAAAGCGATAGAGTGGTTTTAAGTTTTCCAAGGGATATAGCCCCAATACAAGTCGGAGTTTACCCATTGGTGAGCAGAGATGGCTTGCCAGAGAAAGCGCTACAGGTTTATAACACGCTGGTTAATGAAGATATCGCTGCAGAATATGATGAGGCGGGTTCAATTGGAAGGCGCTACGCCAGAGCGGATGAGGCGGGCATACCACTGGGAGTAACGATTGACTATGAAACCATTAAAGACGATACCGTTACCATTCGAGACCGCGACACTTGGAGGCAGGTTAGGACCAGTATAGATGCTTTGCCAGAGCTTTTGCACAAATATTTCCGGAAAAAAATCGAGTTCGACGATTTGGGCACCATTGTTAAAAAATAGTTTTCGTTACCTTTTTTAATGCTTCTATAATATTACTGCTAGAAAATCTTACTACAAGTTTGCGGCGGGAAGAAAATTGGTGCTCCCAGCAGAAACAGAGGAACGCGTAAAACGCAGAGCGTTAAGCGTATGCCAAGAACACCTAAGGAAAGTGCTAGACTTAACGCGAAAGGTTCCCCAGATGATTGAATGTTTTATAAAGAATGACAAGACAAGAGCTAAGCAAATCTATAACGAAATCAGAATGGGCGAAGAAGACGTTGACAATGCTAGACGCTTAGTTTCCCGCGAGCTTGCAGAAATAGGTGCCATACTTTTAAGCCGCGAAGACTTCTTAAGGTTCACAAACTTGTCGGGAGAAATTGCCGACTTTTCTGAGGGAATAGCCTTTCGAATTCTTGAGATAATGGAGCATAACTGGAACGTGCCAATGGAAATAAAAAGGGACCTTTTAAAACTTTCAGAAGCCTCGCTGGAGACAGTACTTAGGCTTCGGGAGATGATGATGGTTTTAGCTTATGGTTCGGAGAAAGCCATGGAAAAAGCCAGCGAAGTTGAGTCGGCGGAACATGTTGTAGATGAGCTTTATCGAACCATTGAAATAAAGCTTCTAAACAGCAAGCTTGAAATCCCCTCACTTATACTTTTGAGGGATATCCTACAACTTTTGGAAGATTCCGCTGACAAGGCAGAGGATGCTGCGGACGCCGCGAGGGTCTTATCCTTCATAATGTAATGGAAAGTTAAGGGACAAATAATGCCGGAAAAAATATCGGTAGAGTTTATCGAAAACTTCCTGGTAGTTTGGAACCCAAAGGAAGGGTCTGAACTTTATAAAATGGGTTTTTACGGCAAGCCCCTCGGAATACCAAAACCAAAAATCCCAGAGTTTAATGTCCCGTTGATTCTGGATTTAATGGAGGGCTTATACCTCGCAGAAAAAGGAATAATATCCGTTTACGAAGGCACGGGAAAAAAGCGTGTAAGCCTCAAAAAACTGCGGCAGAAAGCTCGAACATTATACGAGGAGTTTGAAGAAAAATTTGCTGTTTACCGTGACTTACGGGACAGTGGAATGGTTGTCACGCCTGGAATAAAATTTGGATGCGACTTCGCTGTTTACAAGTATGGACCGGGACTGGAACATGCGCCTTACATGGTTTCGGTTAAGAAAGCTTCATCCGAATTAACAGCCACAGAAATAGTGAAGGCCGGAAGATTAGCGACAACCGTACGGAAAAGATTCATAATTGCAGTGCCGGATCTGGAGAAGGAAAAAACGAGATATTTGATATTTAAATGGTTTAAAGCATAGCTACATCCATCTTATGCTTTTAGAATTATTCGGAGAAATTCTTCTTCTAGGGTTAATCCTTCCTTTGGATTTTCAACTATCCTTCCCAATTCTGTGCCTTCCTTGTTAAAAACTAGGATTAGGGGGATTTTGTCCACTTGAAATTTTTCAACCTCTTGAGGCGAAGGTGGAATACTCCACTTCCGTTTAGGATTAAGCGGATTCTTCTTAAGCCCTCCGAAAATTCTGACTTCTAGTCCAGTGGCTTCTGATAGTGACGCCAAAACTGGAATGTTGGCGGCGCAGTCTTTGCACCACTCAGCGGAGAAAGCAACCACCACGATGTTGTTCACAAGACTCTTTAATTTATCCACCGCCTCCAAATTTAGCTTGTACGCCTTCTTCCGTTCAAGAAACTTTGCACGGAAAGGTTCATCGATACTTGTGATATACTGGTTTACGGGCACTGTTTTCAGTATAATATCTTCCAAATTGATTTTCACTGCTAGCCCAGCATTATTGTCTGGTTCGCAAACTCACCTCTGACGTACTGGTGGGGATAAATTTTTGTCGCTTTAAGAATGCAGCCTTCTGCTATTGTGACGTCGTCCGCTATTACTGAGAACTCGCTTATCTTTGTTGGTTTTCTCGCGCTAGAGCGAATTGTCACATGTCTCCCTATAATGCTGTCTTTTATTTCGGCTTTTGCCTCTATTATTACTCTGTCTATTACAGCCGAGTTTTCTATGGTTACGCCGTTCTCTATCTTTGTGTAGTTGTCAATACATGAGTTTACGATACGCACTCCGTCGCCTATTTTACAGTGCCTCCCAATCAAAACTGAGCCCGCAACTTCAATTTTTCCTTCCTTAATTTTCCTTACAATTTCCTTTCTTCTCTTAATAGATTCTGGACTTTCGCCTTGAACCCAAACTCTTGTTTTTTCGCTTATTCTCCCACCGAAATCTGTAAGCGAGGAAAAGCGTCCTTCAAGCATGTCCTTCATGGCTTCCAAGTAGCGCTTTGGGGTACCGACATCATACCAACTTCCCTTTAGAACATAACCATAAACAGGTCTGTCAGTCTCTATCACGTATGGAATAAAGTCATACCCAAAATCTAAGCGTTTCCGCTCTTTTATCAGCTTTTTAACACCTTTTTCCTGGAAAATCCGCCTAATTTCAGGGGAAACCATGTATAAGCCTGTGTTAGCCAGGTTTGACGGCGCCTCCTTTGGCGTGGGTTTTTCGACAAACCTTCGGATCCGCATGTCCTTATCGATATCCGCTATCCCGTAACCCTCAACACTTTCGACCTCTCGAAGAGCTATAGTTATTACCGCCTCCTTCTCTCGGTGAAATCCGATGAGTTCCTTTAAATCAACGTCAAATATGTTGTCGCCTTGCACCGCAAACACTGGATCCCTCACGTTATAATATTCTATGTTTATTCTCGCCGAGTCGGCGCTTCCCAAATCGTCTATGTTTGGTTGATATTTGATGTGCACGCGGGGCGTTATGCCATAACGGGCTGAAAAGCCATAACCAGACTCAAAATAGTCGTGCAAATCTCTATAATTTGTGTAGCCCTTAACACCAAAAATGAAGTTTCTAATGCCTTGACGAGCAAGGGACAACAGCGAAAACTCAATTAGGGGCCTATTCAGTAAGCGGATGCACGCTTTGCTGGTTTCAGCTGTTAAGGGCAAAAGTCTTGTGGCTTTACCTCCTACTGGTATTATTACTCGTAGTCTTTCTGGTTCATAGTTGTGGCGCAAAAGCTTCACCAGCTTTTACAATGCATACTCTAGTTAAACGTATTAAACTTTCTAGAGGAAACGCGAATTTTATAACCAAAGCCAATTTATTTTAGTTCAAAGGCTTGGACATCATGAATAAAATTGCTGGTTTCATCCGTTTGATGCGCCCCCTAAACTGTTTGATGATGGGCTTCGCAGTCATAGTCGGGGCTACAATTGCAAATTCAAAGGCTCTGGCAAACTCATCGGGCAGCCTCATTTATGGTTTTTTCACAGGTTTTCTGCTAACAGCAGCCGCCATGGCAATAAATGATTATTATGATAGGGAAATAGACACCATAAACGAGCCTTCCAGACCTATTCCAAGTGGTGTGGTTAAGCCAAACGAAGCTTTGGTTTTCGCTTTCCTACTTACAGTGTTGGGCTTGGCTGCCGCCGCCTTAACATGCATCGCCGCCGTGTCTATCTTTTGTTTTTTAACAGCCTTGATTTTTTGGCTCATTTCAGCGATATATGCCACCGTTGGAAAGCGGACAGGGCTCTTAGGAAACTTTTTGGTTAGTGCTTGTGTTTCAGCCCCCTTTATTTATGGAAGCCTAGCAGTAACCGGCAACATTGAACTGAACATTTTGATCTTTGTCCTTATGGTTTTCCTATCAAACACTGGAAGAGAGATAACCAAAGGAATTGTGGATGTTGAAGGAGACAAAATGCGGAATGTTAAAACTTTAGCTGTGTGTCTTGGATCACGGAAAGCCGCAATCACAGCAACAATTTTTTACATGACCGCGGTGGCGCTATCCCCTTTACCACCAGTGCTAAACCTCGTCACATTTTGGTTTATCCCATTGGTGGTTGTAACGGACGCTGGGTTGGTAGCATCTTCAATAATGCTTTTAATGAATTGTTCAAGGGAGAATTCGAGAAAGGTGAAAAACCAGGTTCTGGCATGGTTTCTTGTGGGGCTGGTTGCCTTTATTGTAGGAAGCTTGCATTGAGCGTATTTTAATTGTCCTAAAAGTTGGAATTAATAAGTAGTTTATACGCTATTAACATGACGACCCGTGTGAAGTGTCCTTAATTGAGCATGGAAGATGAAGAAGGCTTGAATATGCCCTTCGCGGGAAATCTTGGAAGGTTTACTGGCTTTTATTAAAGAGCAGCCGCCCTATGAGCGTGCGGGAAGTTAAAAAAGCCTTATGTTTTAGCAGTCCAAGTGTGGCACAACATCATCTTGAAAAACTGCGAGAGATAGGCTTAGTTAAAAAGCAAGATGTTGGTGGTCACTATTATCTCGTGGGCGAAGTTAAAATTGGTGTGCTTCGCCACTTTGTTAAATTGGGTAAACTTCTTTTCCCAAGATACTTGTTTTATGCGGTTTTCTCCACAACCTTCTATGCAACTTACCTCATACTTTTCATGCCAAATTTCACACGTGAAAGCCCATTCTTCATAGTTTTGGGAGCTGTTGTATTGGCAATATTTTGGTATGAAACTATACGGGTATGGTCGTTGAAGCCGTTCTAACATTTAGACAGACCGTACTAAAAATTAGGATAAAATAAAGGGAAATGGTAGATTTAAGCGGTGGAATATATTGTTTAGTGAAATTAAAAAACGGACAGTGACTTATGGGTTAGCAGCAGTCCTGATAGCTCTCATGCTTGGGGCATTATGCTACAACCTTGGAGTTCAACCTTCTCCACAATCGCCTTCACAACCATCCCCTCAACCCTCGGGGCAATTTCTAAAAACCTTCTCGTCCTACAAGGAATTGTTAAACTTTCTATTGGAAAAAACAAACATCAGATGGGTCTACCCATATTTAGGACCACTAGACAGAAGCGTCTTAGCAGAGGCAAGCCCGCAACCTATCTATCTAACACCTTCCGAAGGAAGAGCACATTCAACTACAAACGTGCAAGTTATAGGTGTTGATGAAGCTGATATCGTAAAAACTGATGGCGAATACATTTACGCGATAGCTAACAACAATGTTTATATTGTAAAGGCTTATCCGCCAGAAAACGCCAATTTAGCTGCGAAAATAACATTTGAAAACGATACGTATCCAGCTGGGATATTTGTAAGTGCAGATAGCAATAAATTGGCAGTTCTGGGAAGTAAGTATCGCTTCCTTCCATGGCAATATTACTACTACAACTTTTACTATGTTGATGTTAAAACGTTCATCCATATCTATGATATTTCGGATAAGTCAAATCCCATCCTGTTGAGAGATTTCATGATGAGTGGAAGCTATTTTAACGCAAGAATGATAGGCAAATACGTTTATGCCATCATAAGTCAGCCTGTATACGTAATCTATGATACTGTCATTCTTCCGAAAATTTACTCAAAAGATGGGATCAGAGAAATTGAAGCCACAAGAATATACCATTCAAACGCATCCGAGGATTATTATGCCTTCACAACTATTGTTGCCTTAAACATTGTAAATGAAACTGAAGAAGAAAACACTTTAACCATAATGATAGGGGGAACGAGCAACCTATACGTTTCATTAAACAACATTTACCTAACATTCCACGATTTCGATTGGCAAACAACCATCTACAGAATAAAAATAGAAAACAGAACGATGAGCTGGGAAGCAACTGGCAAGGTGCCAGGACATGAATCCAGCCAATTTTCCATGGATGAATATGACAGTTATTTCAGAATTACAACATCACGACGGTTGGATGGGACGCGTCGGAACGACTTATACATATTAGACATGAATCTGACCATAGTTGGAAACCTAACAGATATCGCGCCTGGCGAAAACCTAGACTCAACAAGGTTCATTGGAAACCGTTGCTATCTCACAACATCAGTTTGGCGGAAAGACCCGTTCTTTGTAATAGACGTCGAAAACCCAACGGGACCAAAGCTCTTGGGCAAACTGGACATTCCAGGGTTTACTAGATACTTGCATCCATATGATGAGAACCACTTGATAGGTGTTGGTATAGATGCAAACAGCAAGGTTCAAATACTAACGTTTGACGTAAGCAATGTTAGCAACCCAATTGCAATAGGCAACTTTACGGTTCCGGGTTGTTCAGACACGCCAGTTTTGTGGGAGCACAAAGCATTTCTCTTTGATAAGGCTAAAGAGTTGTTGGTCATCCCGTTGTTTATCTACGACTATTCAAAAACCTTCTGGCAAGGAGCTTATGTGTTTAACACAACAAACTGTGAGCTTGTGCTTAAGGGTAATATTACGCATTTAGAAAGTGGTGTCAGCGGGTGGAATTACGCCTACTGGATCAAAAGAGCGTTATACATTGAGGACATGCTTTACACAGTGTCTGACAAGAAGCTAAAAATAAACTGGCTGGAAGACCTTTCGCCAAAAGGGGAAATAGTCTTCCCCTAAACTCCTACTTTTCTTTCTTTGGCTCCATGTGGACTGTGACAATTGTTTCTGTGAATTTTCGTTTTATTCCATTTTCGATTTTTGATGCAACCTTGTGGGCTTCCTCTATTGAAATTTTGCTTGTGCAACAGCAGTCTATGTTTATGTAGCGCTTACCACCCACAATATATGTGACTATCCTTTTTACGGTAAATGTTTGTTGGAAGCTCTCAGCCGTTTTATAAATTGTCTGCTGAATTTCGCCTTCGTCAACAATCGGTCCCCTCCTTTTAGTGTCGAATGGTTCTATGTGAACTGTCACATTTCCGATGTTAGCTATTTTTTCCGCTAACCTACCCTCTATTTTCTCTGCAAGCCCGTGAGCCTCATGCACAGATAGGGAGGGATCAACATAAGCATGCAGTGTTATGTAGAGTTTGCCATGAGCAAAGACAACGTTTACTTCATGGACTTCTTTTACGCCTTCAACTTC
>CALJDG010000101.1 GCA_938023865.1 uncultured archaeon
AGGCTCCGGTAGTATAGTCCGGTCAAGTATAGCGGCCTCTCGAGCCGCGGACCCGGGTTCAAATCCCGGCCGGAGCACTTAATTTGAATTTAAAATTATCTTCAACCTTTTTTGTGCCTCTTGTTCCGTGTATTCTATTAACTCTTGCAAGCTTTGAAATTCGCATTTCACATCGTCACCTCATTTTTAAAATCGCACCCTTTCGGCAATGAAGCGCCCAAATATTTAGTCAAAAGTTCTTCTACCCTTTTTTTATCATTTGTTCTATCATTTCTGGTGTTATCAATTTTAGAAACTCTTTTTCGTTTTCTTCAATTTCAATTAAAAGTTTTAATGTTTAGCGGTTTTTCTACATCTTAGGCAAAATTCTACTTCAGGAGCGTTTTCGTGCCCACATATTGGACATGCATGAGTTTTAAGTTGCTCGTGCGAAATTTTCTCGTTTTCATTCAATTTTTCATGAATCCTTAAAAGAGCTTCATCCATATCCCTTCCGAAAGATAGGCTTGACTTAAACAACATGATATTTTGTGCGTTTAAACATGCATTTCCTTCTTCAAACAAGCTATTAGACAAAAATAAGTAACGTCGACAACCAAAGTGTTAAGTAGTTTTAGCACCATGGTTTCATTAAGTCGAAGACTTCATCAGCAACTTTCCCTGCAATTACATCTTTTATTGAAGTATCGAGTATATCTATTGCTTTGTCGATCTCTTCTTTTTCTATTATAAGTGGTGGTGCTATGCGTAATACGTTGCCGTATTTACCGTAAGTTGTGATTAGAAGACCCTTTTCCCATGCCCTCCATATAATCTTTACAGCCTCTTTCCTATCTGGTTCCTTTTTTATTTTATCTTTAACTATTTCAATACCCAACATTAACCCTAAACCTCTGACATCCCCTATAATCTCATACTTCTCTTCTAGTTCTTGTAGTCTCCGCATCATGTATCTCCCTTTTTCTCGCGTTTTTTCTAGCAAATTTTCTGTCATGATAAAGTTTAATGTTGCTATTGCGGCAAGCGAAGAAAGAGCGTGAGGACTTAGAGCCATGAAAAATGTTTGTGGTGGAGCAGAGTCAAGAATCTCTTTTCTTCCCACAACTGCGGAAATAGGCATGCCACCACCTAAAGCTTTGCCCAACACTATTAAGTCTGGTTCAACGCCAAAATGTTCGACAGCCAACATTTTACCGGTCCTGCCTAAGCCTGTTTGGACTTCATCGTCGATGAAGCATATTCCATAATCTCTTGCAAGTTTGTACAATCCTCTAACAAAATTTAGCGGTGGAACAAGAACACCACCATCTCCTTGGATAGGTTCAAAAACTAACGCCGCGAATGCATTTCCAGGAAGGATTGTTTCAAAGAATTTCTCAATTTTTTCTAAGCAAAGTTCACCATATTCTTCTTCAGACATGTTATTTGGACGTCTATACGTATCTGGAAACTCGAAAAAGTGCACATTTGGATAGGCGCTCATATTATATCTAAGTTCTGGTTTAAAGGATCCGGAAACGGATATATCCATAAAAGTTGTACCGTGATAGGAGTAAGTGAAAGAGGCGATGTTTCTTTTACGCGTATAAATTAACGAAGCTTTTATAGCAGTATCCAAAGCGTCTGACCCGCTTAATCCAAAGGCTACTTTTTTCGCAAAATTTCCCGGCATTAGATTGACCAGAATTTCTGCTAATCTTATTGCAGGTTCATGATAAATGTAGAAGCAATGATGTAGATATTTATCTAAATTCTCTGCTATAACATTAATGACTTGCTGGTTACTATGTCCAACATTGAAAGTGGCGGCGCTTGAAAGAAAATCAATGTATTCTTTTCCATTTGTGTCCCAAATCTTCACGCCCTTTGCCCTGGAGATAACCATAGGAAAATACTTAAAGGCATGTCCGTCGCTGACGTAACGTTTGTATTTTTCAATAAGTTCAGTAGTTTTAACGTCCCATTGGCTCATTTTTCATTTCATCTCATAATTGAAATAGCTATTAAACTTTTTAAATTTTAAAACCTTTTTAACATGATTAATTGCTTCGGCAACAATACCTTCAAAGATTTTCTTTCCATTTTCTGAAGAAGCCTTTGTTGGTTCACCCCAAACTCCACTTTTAGATATTTCGTTTAACGGCGCATAGTCTAAGTAATCCCTACTGACATTTGGCACCTCATCTTCCAAGAATTCTTTCCTTATAAGACGTGGTTTTAGATAGAGAATCAAAGATGTTTCAATATTGCCAGCATGAATTTCTTTTGCATCTCTCGAACCAAAATACATGTTTGCGAGATCCACGAGGATCGTTAATAGATTCGCGTGATAGTTTATCTCTCTAACAACGTTTCGTAACAAAAAATTGGCACCATGACCGTTTACTATTATAAAAACTTTGAAGTCGTGTTTCTTTAACGAAACGGCTACATCCTTGATAGTGCGGTATAAAGTCAATGGAGATAACCATACTGTTGATTTAAAATTTTGATGTTCCATAGATATGCTGTAGTTTAGTGGTGGTAATAGTAAAGCATTAAAATGCTCTGCAATTTTCTTGGCGACCTCAACAGCTATTATAGTGTCAGTCGATACCGGCAGATGTTTACTATGTTGTTCTAAAGAACCTATGGGCAAAATAGCCATTTTAGGATCAGACTTCTCAATTTCCTCATTTGTATTCTCGAAAGATAACATAAGGATCACAAATCATTCTTAGAAATTTTAAATAAAAAGGTAACTCTGAATAGAGTTAGCCTACGTAGATTTTCTTCAAATCTGCCACGATGTTACCTATTGGTCCTTTGAAAACGACTTTACCAAATTCTAGTACTACAGCAAGTTCTGATTTATCCAATACTTTGGTCAACTGTTGTTCTGATATAAGGATTGTTAGACCTTTTTGTTTATTCAAACGCGATATGGCTTCATATACCTCTTCTACTACTAATGGAGCAAGACCTTGGGAGGGTTCATCTAACATTAACATTATCGGGTTAGACATAAGAGCCCTTGCAATTGTTAGCATTTGCTGTTCTCCGCCACTTAACGTTTCAGCACGCTGCTTTAACCTCTCTTTAAGTCGAGGGAATATTTGATAAACTAAACTCAAGTTCTCTTCTTTTGATTTCTCGCCTCTTTTGGTGGCCCGTGCCGCTACCTCTAAATTTTCTTGAACCGACAATTCAGGGAAGAGTTGTCTACCTTCGGGAACCAGAGCTAATCCCATTTCAACACGCTCTCTAACGCTTTTATTAGTTATGTCCTCACCATTAAATATTATTTGACCTTTGGTGCACTTTAAAATACCCATTATGGTATTTAATAAAGTAGACTTACCTGCTCCATTTGGCCCAAACAGTTTAACTATTTGTCCCTTGTCAATCTCTAGACTCACGTCCCAGCAGATATTAATATCTTGGTACCCTGAGCATACTCCCCTGACTTCTAGTAGGAATTTTATCCCTCCTCAATCTTTTTCCCAAGATAAACTTCGATAACTGTTGGATCATTTACAACGTCCTTTGGTTTTCCATCGGCAATTTTTCTTCCCGCATTAATAACCACCACTCTATCTGCAACGCTCATTACTGCTTTAACTACATGTTCGATTATTAGAAAGGATATGTTACTTTCTTCTCTTAACTTTTTTATCAATTCCAATATTACTGAAGTTTCCTGAGCAGATAGTCCAGCTACAACCTCGTCTAAAAGTAACACTCTTGGATGCAAGGCTAAAGCCCTAGCAAGTTCGAGTTTTCTTTGGTCAGGTGTAGTTAAATCATGGCATAAAACATCTTTTTTCTGTTCTAAACCAACCTTTTTAAGAATTCCCATGGCTTCATCTTTCGCTTTCCACAAATTCTTTTCATAGATGAGAGCCCCTAGAACTACGTTGCCTAAGACTGTCAACTCTTTAAAGGGTCTCATCACCTGAAATGTTCTGACTATTCCCTTAGAAATTATTTCGTGCGGCTTCTTCCCTGTTATATCTTCACCCAAATATTTTACGCTTCCCTTTTCAGGTTTAAGGAAACCTGTTATAATATTTACCACAGTTGTTTTGCCTGAACCATTAGGTCCTATTAACCCCAATATTTCATTTTCCCGTAATTCAAAACTTAAATCATCAACAGCCTTTAAACCCCCGAATATTTTAGTCACATTTTCTATTTCAAGCATGTTAGACTTATTCACTGTGTTCACCTGACTCTTTCCTTATCCTTAAATAGGCGAGAGGCTATCCCCCCAGGGATATATCTTCCTATTATTATCAATACGAGCCCATAGAAAAGTAACGGAAATCCGATGAATCTGCCACCTAACGTTGTACGTGTTATTTCCAGCAAGGGGATTGCAAAAAATGCTCCCAGACTTGGTCCGATCCAGCTTGTTGCACCACCGATGAGTGAAGTTGTGGCAATCTGGAAAGATAATGCCAGCCCGAAGACACTTTCTGGTGTTATATACATATAGTAAATTGTGTAAAAGAAACCTCCGATGGAAGTTAAAAGGGCAGATAAAAGCGATGACACGATTTTAGTTTTAAAAACATTTATTCCACAAGCCTCTGCTGCTGTTTCGTCATTCCTAATCGCAAATAAATAATATCCAAATTTGCTGCTTTGGATTTTTCTCGCTAAAAGTACAATCATTAGCCACATAAGCATTATGATGTAGTAATATGGAATTTTACTTCGGAATTGAAGATATAAAGGATCGTTTTTAAAAGGTAAAGGTAGCCCAAGTTCTCCCCCTGTTATATCTCTTAGCCCTATGAATAAGTATGTAAAAAATTCTGCAATTGCCAAGGTTGAAAATGTGTAATACGGTCCCCTTAGTCCGAATTTAAATGATGGAACGCCAATGATAAGAGATGCAGCTGAAGCACTTGCTATGCTTGCCAGCAGACCTATTAATGGATTTAGATTGAAGTAGTAATAAAGTAGGGCTGTAGAATAAGCCCCTAAACCAACAAAAGTTGAATGCCCAAGTGATACTTGACGCGAATATCCAGAAACAATAGACCAAGATGTGCACAAATAGGCAAAAAGCATACTAATTATTAACACGTGTAGAATGTACGGCTGTTGTATAAATAGTGGTAACACTGTTAGGAATATTATTAAAGCTAATAAGACTTGGTACGCGAACCGTGTTTTTATTATTTTGATTAATTGTGAAATGAACGTTTATTTTCACCTCGATCGTGTTCCAAGTAATCCTTGAGGTCGTAATAGCAAGATTATGAAATAAATTATGAGGGACGTTGCTATTGCGAACTCGCTAGAATATAACGTTCCAACAGCGGATTCTACGATTCCTATTAAGAGGCTGCCGACGATTGCTCCATTAAAACTTCCAAGCCCCCCAAGTGTGATTATTATAAATCCTATTATCCCGAGTCTAGCGCCAACATATGGATAACAGAAGTAAATTGGAAGTAAAATACATCCTCCGACACCCGCAAGGGCTATGCCTATCCCCATGCTTATCGCTCTTACTTTTTTAGTGTCAACGCCCACTATTTCTGCGGCAAAGGGATTTTGAGATGAAGCCCTAATAAACAATCCTATCTTCGTTTTTGTAAGAAAAATAAATACAAGAAGACTCGTAAGAATAGCTATTGTTAATACGATAAGCCTTCCCTGGGGAATATAGATGTTCCAAATCACAATTGGAATGGAAGCTTCTGGAATGTTAACTGTTCTATAATCAGCCGTCCACATGATTAAAGCGAAATTTTGTAAAATGTATATTATTCCCACAAACGTCATTATTTGGGTTTCATATGGTTTTCTAAGAATTGGATAAACTACATAATTAAACAGCGCTAACCCAGCCAAGTATAGAATTATCAAAACTATTGGGATTCCATAGAATGGGTTTATTCCAAGTGAAACAAAAATCCAATATGCAATATACATTCCTATCATAAGAAATTCGCCTTGGGCATAATTAACAACTTTCATAACGCCATAAATTAGGTTTAAACCTATAGAGATTGTCATGTATATGCCGCCTAGAAGCAGACCGTTAATTATCAGCTGCAAAATAGTGGGCATATCCATTTTTTAGACCCTTTTATTCATTTCAATGGCGTCTTGGGGGCAGACTGAAAGACATAATCCACAATTATCACATTTTCTCATATTTATTCTAGCTTTTTTAAATGAGTTTAACTGTATTGCGTTGTAAGGACAAACCCTGATGCATATTCCGCATCCTATACATTTCTGTGTAATCGAAAAACTGTAAATCCTTTGCCTGTTTAAGTTTTCAGTTTTAACAATGCCCTTTTTAATGATGTAACCTTTAAAATCGCCTAGTTTTGTAAAACCATGTCTAATCATCCAATTTTTAAGTTCTGAAATCATTTTAGAAATTGTTTCGCGGCCCATAAGCATGATAGTGGTGCAACATTGAACAGCTTCGGCTCCTACAAGCAAAAACTTTGCTATGTCCTCACCGGATGCTATTCCACCTGAACCTATTACTGGAACATCCAAGTTTTCATTAACGATATGAGCCGTCCATGCGAGACTTATGGGAAGCTGCCATGGGCCTCCGTATCCGCCAAATCCACCCCAAGAAACTATTTTTAAAGCTTCTGCATCGACAACCAGCCCTTGAAATCTCGCGGTGGAGACAAGAGCGTCCACTCCGGCGGAAGCCATAATTTTTGCCAGTTCTAATGGGTTTGCGCCATGTGGTGTTAATTTTCCTATTACTGGGACGCTCGAGTTTTCTTTCACGATTTTTACTATGTTTTTTACTACTTCTGGACTGCTTGTTGCAGCTCTTCCCATAAGGCCGTCTTTATCTATATGAGGACAAGAAAGGTTCAGTTCTATGGCATCAGCGCCAGCTGATGCCATCATGTCAGTCAGCTTTTCCCATTCCTCATAACTTCTACCAGCAATGCTTGCAATCAATGCACCATTTAGACGCTGTTTTTTCATTTTCTTTTTTATATTACTTAAAAAGATCGTCCATTTTTCTGGTTTATATTCAGACATCAAGTCTATAGAGTAGAATGAATAAAACTTACCTGCAAAAGCATCTTTTTTATTAAGCACATGCATCCGTGGTTTTGGTTGTAGCTGTTGCATAGTATCGTATGTTATTGTCTTTGTAACAACGCCTCCAGCACCGCTTTCAAAACATTTCATTATAGCATTGGGATTTAATGTTGGAGGGCCAGATGCCACAATTAATGGATTTGGGCATGAGATGCCATTTATATTAACTGTGAGGTCTACTTCCGCCATTTTTATCAACTATGTCACAGCATCTTAAGATCCTTCAAAACATCGCGAAGTTTTTCACGTTCCTCCTTGGATATAGGCGTCAAAGGCGGTCTAACATATGTTGTTTTAATGATGCCCATCATAGCAAGAGCTTCTTTCAATCTGGCCCTATAATTTCTAACAGGATGGGCAAATATCACATTTTCTAGGGGCAAAAGTTTTTCCCAAATCTCTCGTGCTTCATGGTATTTTCCTTTGCCTATTAGCTCAAACATTTCTGTTTGCTCTTCAACAGCGATAGTGCCGAAACCCAATAGACCGCCCTCAGCTCCTAGAATCAGCGATTCATATATGAAGTTATCATTACCGGTCAGAAGTGTTATTTTTCTAGGGAGGCTTTTTAATGTTCTTGCAATTTCAATGAATTTCCTCGCGTCAAAGGACGCTTCTTTAAGCGCTACAACATTTTTAATTTTAGAAAGCTTTTGAAGCGTCTCCGGCGTGTATTCTACACCTCCTAATGCTGGTTGTAGGTTAAATAGCACCAAAGGAATATCGACTTTTTCCGATATCGCATTATGGTATTCGTAAATAATCTCTTCTGATGGATATCCAATGAAAGCTGGATGAGGAAAAACTAGCAAACCATCAGCTCCCGCATCTTTGGTTTCTTTTGCAGAATTTATCGCTTCTTGCGTGTTTCTCGCGTGTAAACCAGCGATCACTGGAACTTTTCCCTTGACAATTTCAGATACTACATTAACTATTCTGATTTTTTCTTCATTAAAGAGATGTGGACCTTCCCCTGTGTCAACGTTTACCGCCAGCCCGCCTATTTTAAAAGTTAATAGCCATTTGATGTATTCTTCGAGTTGTCCGTAATCTACTTCAAAATTTTTGTTCATTGGGGTTAAAGTTGCTGGAATTAGACCGAATGCACGGTTTGGTATTTCTACCATCTAAATCAACACCTTGCTCTTATAGAAAACTTTAATTGTATAAGCTAAAATATTTAAAATATTCCCAGAAACTTGGAAGGGAAGAACATGAATAAGGCTTTAACAAAAGTTCAAGCCGTACTGATTGCAGTCGTAATAGTGATTGCTGCGGTGGCAGCAGCTGGATACTACCTGTTAATTCCAAAGCAAGCCGAAAAGAAAACGGTTAAAATAGGAATTTTGTTTCCACTAACTGGTGCGATGGCTCCATTTGGCCAAGATTGTTTAAAGGGTGTGGAAACAGCCATAGAAATGTTTACTAATCAGAATATTCTTCCAAATGTTGAAATAGTTTCAGTAGTAGGTGATTCACAAAGCAGCCCTACAATTGCTGCTTCAGAGGCAGAGAGACTTATAACAGTTGAAGGGGTCGACATTATCATAGGCTCTTATGCTGGTCCCCTAGCTATGTCAATAGCTACCGTCGCCGAGCGTTATAGCACCCCAATGTTTGAAGTAATTGCTGCACCAAACGAACTCTGTACGAGGGGCTATACATGGGTTTTCAGATTCGGCCCAGCTGGTTTGTACTATGGATACGCGGCCGTCGATTTTTTAGTGAATTTTACACAAAGAATGAATTGGAATATAAATGAATTAAATATAGCGGTTGTTCATGAAGATGGTTCTTATGGGACTAGCTGCGCGGACGGAGATGTTGAAAGATTAAACTATTACAATCTTTCTGGTATTATTAAAACAAGAGAAAGATATTCCTCTGCATCCACGGATCTTTCAGCTCTAATAACAAGACTAAAGACAATGAATATTGACGTAGTTCTTATAACCTCTTATGCAGCCGATGCACAGCTATTTATACGGCAATCAAATGAACTTGGATTTAGACCGAGAATGATAATTGGTCATAGCGCTGGCTACGAATTACCGGCAACAGCTGCCGCTGTTGGATCTCTAATTAACGGTATATTTGTAGTTGGTTTTCCATTGTATGGCATGAATTTACAAGGACTGCAAACTGAAGTGAAGAATGATGTGAGGGAATTCACTAATTATTATCAAAGCAAATATGGCGGTTTGCCAGCCAGCTGGGGTGCTAAGGCTTTCAGTGCAACTTATCATGTTTTGCTGAAGGTGGTTCTAAAAACAGCCCTAGAAAAATATGGAGATATAACTAAAGAAAATATTCGAAAAGCTTTCCTTGATGTTGACATTCCCGATGGTGGAACATTTGTAGGCTTTGGTGTTAAATTCTATCCACCTCAAAACCCCAAAGCGGGTGACAATATGAGAGCAACATATCATCCAGTATGCGAATGGTTTAATTCGACATCATCTGGCTTAATAGCAGTATATCCACCAGCATTAGCGCTGCAAGACCCTATATACATTCCACGACCGTAACTCTCTTTTTTATTTACATTTTTCTTTGAGTTTTGTGGGCCAGTGCCTTTGGTCCTTCCCATGTTTGTGGTAGTTTGGTTTTGATCTATTCCATGTTTTCGAGTGTTTCTGTGTTTAGGCCTAGTTTTTCCGCCGTTTCAACTAGGGCTTTACACTCGCCGGTTTTCTCAAAAGTCTTGTAAGTTGTAGGGCTTCCTCTATGAGCCCAACATGTTCGTGCCTTAAAGCCTCATAGCTAAGGGCATTATTAAGAAGTTGCTCTGTGCCTTTAAGCTCTCCTTGTACGACCAAAAACAACCTTTAGGCTTTCGTAAAACTGGTAGTTTAGATAACAAATTCTATTGAAAAACGGCGAGGCCCAACTTTTTCCTTCATGTTAAATATTGTTCTGTTAACACCTCCTAACAGAACACGTCAAAACCGTATCTTGGTAAAAATTCTTCAAAAAGTTTTAGAAGGGCCAAATTAAAGGTGGTTCTATGGATATTTTGCCTCGGGGCTAACGGTTTGTTCCATTAAATTTTTCAGTTGATAACGCAGTTATCGTCCGAAGAATTTCTTTCGGCTTTGAAGCTTGGAACCTGCCAGGTAAACGCTCGGGGCTTTGCAGAGTTCAGTGAGTTTCTGGGTGTTCAGGGGGCTGGATGTAGCAAGTTCCTTAGGCTTTTGGAGGGGGACTTGCATAGGCCTAGGCTATAGAAAACTCAAGTGGCACGTAGAACTTAAAACACGTTTATCGCCAACCTTCAAAGTGAAGTTTTGCCCAAAAGTCAGTAAACACACTTTAGGGCTGTTCAGTTGATTGCTACTATGATATACCCTTAAGCATGCGCTACGTAGGTCGCCCTCCAGTGAAAGCCATCCACAAGAAACATCCATGGACCATTGAAGAAATTGCTCAATTTTACGTCCCAAATGGACAACATTCTATAAACTGCAAATTTTCGCCCCTGACGGTTAAATTGGTTTGTAAGCCCAGCTTGTTAATGGCATGCCTTACTATGGCTTCAGCCAATCCCGTTTGAAACCTTGAGGGGGCGATTAGGGCGAAGGCTACAATTTTCCTGGCTAAGTTTCCCGTATAAGCGGCTATTTCATGGTTTCCGCGCAAACCAAGCCTATATGAAACGTGTGAGATTCTGGAAAGAATGCGCCTGAGCTGTGGCGATCCTCAATTGAGCCATAACCTTTATTCTGCGGGCCCTAAGGCTAAATCCTCTCCTTTAGGAAGCATAGGCTGTTACTTGGCTGTAAGTGTCCCTCAAAATGGTTGTCCGTCGCTTCTCCATCCTCATCTGGAAAGGGAATGATTTGGCTAACGTTTTCATAGCCCCACAGACACGCCCACACTTTTCACAAAACAACTTCCCCATCAACATTACGCAGCTTACCTCCATAATCAAAACATGAGTTCAATAATAAAGCTAACTCTTCCAAAAATCTCAGGAAGCCTGCTGCACAAAAAGCCCAAGCTTATAAAAGCTTCCAACAAACTGCCCCAAAGGAAAAATACACCAATTTTAAACCAGAAACAGAAAAAGAAGGGAATTTTCGGGAGATATCTCCATCCACTACTGTTACTGGTTCAAATCCCGGCTGTAGCTCCACAACAAAACATTTATAAAAACATCAACAAAGCATCCGACATTAATGAGTGCCTTTTTTAGAGAACTATTATATAGGGCTGCAAAATCCGACAGATTTAAATAACACTTCGACAGAAATACTTTTAGGAGTGTTACATAGATGTCGGAAAAAAATTTTAAGAAGCCTGAAACTCGTGAGGAACTCGTCAGAATTTTGACGGATGCCGCTAAGAAGGAGGTGGAGGCTCGTAGTCTTTTGTCGGGTAAGCCTGCAAAACCAACTGTTTCTGGAACTGCTAAGATTTTGGGGATTCATAGGGATACCCTTTATTCTTGGCTTAGAGAGTTTAATGTCGATTTTGATGAAGTTGTTGCCTGTGTTTCTGCTGTTGAGGTGTCGGGTGTTCGGCAACCTCCTAAGGGTTACACTTATCTTATAGGGGAGGCTTTTGTCGGAGAAGGGAACGAAGCTGCCCATATAGACCTTTTAATAGGCGATAAGGATGGGCCTGTTGGCGAGGCCTTTGCGAATGGTTTGGCCCATCTTTCTATGGGGCATACACCACTTTTGGCGGTTATCAGGCCTAATCTTCCACCTAAGCCCCATACTTTGCTGGTGCCTAAGGTGACGGTGAAGAATCTTGAGGATGCCAACAAGGTTTTTGGGCCGGCGCAGGCGGCTGTTGCTAAGGCTATTGCTGATGCTGTTGAGGAGGGAATAATTCCAAAGGATAAGGTTGACGATTGGGTTGTGGTTTGCAGCGTTTTTGTTCATCCGAAGGCTAGCGACCACCGTAAAATATACCATTACAATTATAGTGCGACAAAATTGGCTTTGAAAAGGGCTATGGCGAGGTATCCCTCGCTTGAGAAGGTCTTCTACGACAAGGATAGGGCTAAGCATCCAATGTTGGGTTATAGGGTGCCACGCCTATGGAGACCGCCTTACCTGCAGATTTCTCTTGATATACCTGACCTAGAACGAACTAAGAAAATTATCATGCAGATTCCGAGAAGCGACAGGATAATTTTAGAGGCTGGCACGCCTCTCATAAAGCGTTATGGCACTAAAGTGATAAGCGAGCTTAGAGAGGTTGCCAAGGACATATTCTTTATGGCTGATTTAAAAACTCTCGACGTTGGGAAGGTGGAGGTGGACATCGCATTTGAGGAAACTGCTGACGGTGTCATAGCCGCTGGTTTGGCACCCACCGAAACCCTCGACGCCTTCATTTATGAGGCGAAAAGGCTTGGGATTTATGCGGCTGTTGACATGCTAAACGTTGAAGACCCTATTAGAAAGCTGAAAACCCTCAGAGACTTTCCGGACGTTATTATTATTCATAGGGGTATAGACGAGGAGACTGGTAAAACCATAGGATTGGAGCTTATCCAAGAGCTTAGGCAAGCGTTTAGGGATAAAAAGTTCCTTATTGCTGTAGCAGGCGGGATTATTCCAGAAACAGCAAGGGAGGCTTTGGAGAAGGGCGCCGATATAGTTGTTGTTGGACGATATGTTACGCAATCGAAAGATATTGAGAGGTCTGTTAGGGAGTTCCTAGAGTTAACACCAGAAATGCGAGAAGACATAGACGTCTACAGAGTCCACGTAGAATAGGTTAGGCGACTTTCACATAATCCTTAATAATTAGAGATTTAACTTCATAATCGTCGCTGGAGACGAGCTGATGGCGAAATTCAAGGTTATAGTGTCTGACCCTGCAGATGGGACTTCAAAGACTGTAGAGTTGGAAGATGAGCGGGCTGCTCCATTGATTGGAAAGAAGATAGGCGATGTTATAGACGGTTCGGTTGTCGGTTTGCCAGGCTTTAAAGTTCAAATTACCGGTGGTTCGGATAAGGATGGCTTTCCAATGAGACCCAATGTGCATGGTGGAGTGCGGAGAAGTGTCGTGTTAAGCGGTGGAGTTGGCTTTAACCCGCAGAACGAGGGGGAGCGGAAACGAAAAAGGGTTCGTGGAAACATTATCACCGATGAAATTGTTCAAGTAAACATGAAAATAGTTGAAAAGCCAAAAGGCAAAAAGGGTGGAGAGGCAAAGGAGAACTCTCCGTCAACCCCGGGAAGAGAAAGCCTAAAACGCGGAACGTGTTTTGCTTAATATTTATTAACTTGCACGGCAACATCCTTCAATAATTAGTTGTGAAGGAAAAGAAAATGAATGAAGAAAAGACTGTTGTATTGCCGCGGCAGCCGGAAATAAACATTGGTACGATAGGGCATGTTGACCATGGCAAGACAACTTTGGTGCAGGCTTTAACTGGCATTTGGGCTGCCAGACACAGTGAAGAGCTTAAGCGGGGCATAACAATAAAGTTGGGCTACGCAGACATGCCCGTCTACAAGTGCCCAAAATGTGAGCCGCCTAAAAACTATTCAAAAATGCCCATCTGCCCCCACTGCGGCTCCGAAACAGCTTTTATTAGAGCCGTAAGCTTTGTCGATGCACCCGGGCATGAGGCTTTGATGGCTACAATGCTTTCTGGAGCAGCAATAATGGATGGAGCAATACTTGTTATCGCTGCTGACGAGCCTTGCCCCCAACCACAAACAAGAGAGCATTTGGCTGCGGCTGAAATTATTGGCATCAAGAACATCGTAATAGCACAAAACAAGATTGACATTGTAACCGAGGAGAGAGCTCGGAAAAGCTATGAGGAGATTAAAAACTTTGTTAAGGGAACTGTTGCCGAAAATGCCCCAATAATTCCAGTTTCAGCCCAGCGGGGCGTGAACGTAGATGCCCTAATCCAAGCCATGGAAGAGTTCATACCAACTCCTAAAAGGGATGAGACAAAACAGCCGTTAATGTATGTTGTACGCTCTTTTGATGTTAACAAGCCGGGCACTCCCATAGAAAAGCTTAGGGGTGGAGTTATAGGCGGAACGATTTTGCAGGGAAAGTTTGCTGTTGAGGATGAGATAGAGCTACGCCCAGGGATAAGTGTTGAAGAGGAGGGAAAAACCGTCTATAAGCCTCTCTTCAGCGAAATCACAAGTTTACATGCTGGTGGAAGAAACGTTAAGGAAGCCCACTGTGGCGGCCTGATCGGCGTCGGAACCCTTCTAGACCCATCGCTTTCCAAAGCTGACGGTTTAACTGGCAACGTTGTTGGGAAAGCTGGAATGCTTCCGCAAGTTCTCACAGAGTTTAATTTGGAAACATACATTCTTGAAAGGGCTGTTGGAACTAAGGAGTTGGCGAAGGTGGAAAGCATAAGCAAGGATGAAACACTACTGCTTCATGTGGGCGCCGCAATAACTGTTGGGAAAGTTGTGGCGGTTAAGGGCGAGATGACCACGCTTAAGCTTACAAGGCCCGTGTGCACACTCACCGGTTCAAGGGTTGCTATAAGTAGAAAGAT
>CALJDG010000102.1 GCA_938023865.1 uncultured archaeon
ACCCCCCTCCCGGGGTACTTTTCAGCTTTCCGTCACCGTACTAGTGCGCTATCGGTCTTGAGACGTATTTAGTCTTGGAAGTTGGTGACTCCCAACTTCCCGCACCCAAACCAGGGTACGGTACTCTGGGACACCGGCACAACTCCTTCCGGCTTACGCCTACGGGGCTTTCACCCTCTATGGCAGGCCATTCCAGGCCACTTCAGCTTAACCAACGAGGAGGAGCCGGGCCCATAACCCCACATCCCCCACGGGTTATCCCCATGAGGTTTGGTTTAGACTCTTCCCCTTTCGGTCGCCCCTACTTAGGGAATCCCGTTTTGGTTTCTTTTCCTCCCCCTACTAAGATGCTTCCGTTCGGGGGGTTCCCGCTCCCTGCAGGGAGCACCGCAGACTCCCGAAGGAATCTGCAGTGGGAGGTCCCATTCAGGGATCCCCGGTTCTAAAGCTGCATACGCTTACCCAGGGCTCTATCGCGGCTGGCCGCGCCCTTCTTCGGCGCTCAAGCCGAGCCATCCCCCAGACGGCGTGGCATGTCGGGCATTTTGCGGTGTCTGTTTAACGTTGGCTATGATTGCATTTGGCATTTTGGGCCTATGCATGGCTTCATTATGAGCTTTAGAGGCTCATTCGCCCTTCACTCCGCCATCATTGAGATGAGGAGCTGCATCATATTCAATGGCTTAACGTAATGTAGCCAAAATAATTCTGAAGAGGGTTTCAGCCATATAAGGGTTACGTCTAAAATTTCAAGGTTATATCCGATTTTAGCTGTGCGCGTTTTTGAGGGTGATGGCTCAAAAAATCGCTGTAATGGAGGTGTCATTTGTTTTGGCGTATTTTGCTTTGGTTTGCTAGCGTTAGATTGTATGTGGAAAGTTAATGTATCTTTCAGCTCTCTTCTTTATTTCGTCTTTTTGGCTTAGAAATCTTGGACCTGAATCGAGAATTGCTGAGAAAAATTTTTCAAATAAAGCTTCGCTCCAGCGATGCGCTTTTAAACTTTCTCGGTCAAAGGAGAGTCTGATTTTATTGTTTATTATTTCGGGTTTAGCTTTGACCTGGCATAGTGCGCATTCTAAAAAGCCATTTTTTAAAGAGAAGAGATTTTGATGACAAACTGGACATACGCCTTGCTCTCCAAGGTAGGTTTGATCTTCAGCGGGTTTGTTGGCAGCCTGTAGCACATTTTTGCCAAGTTTTTTGGCTCTTTCCATGGCTGTCTCATCTAGCAAGATTTCGCCTGGTCCTTGGGCATAAAAAATGGCTTGATCAACTACCTTTATTCCGCATGTGAACATGAAAACGTTTAGTAGGGCCATTGTGAAGGGTTCCCAACCTTTAATTCCTGCGACTCCGATTATGGCGCCTGGCTTTGAACCGCCATGTAACGTCCTAGTCTGGAAGGCTATGTTGCGGTCTATAATCATTTTTACGATTCCGGCTGGTCCGAGAAGGTATGTGGGCGCTCCAATTATGACCGCGTCGCTTTCATCTAGCTTTTTCCTAAATATGTTCCAGTCGTCTCGAATTTTGCATTCTTCCTGCTTAAATACGCATGCCATGCAGCCTTTGCATGGTTCAATTTTTAGATCCGTCAATCGCAAGACATCAACCTGTGCGCCAAGTTTCTGTGCTTCCATTAAAGCCTCCTTAACTAAAACTTCGGTGTTTCCTGACTTTCTATAACTGCCAATTAAGCCGAGAACTTTCATTTAACCACCAACAAGAAGCTTATATTAATGATTTTAACTAATTAATCCTTCTTTATAACCTGATAAATCTGAATTTTTACGAGAGAATCTGTTAACCTTAAGCATTTGCTTTGCCTTCAAATCAGGGCTGTTAGGGCATTAAATTAAAATAGTATTGTTTTTTTTCGTTATCTTTCGGTTAGCGTATGACGAGAGGAAAAGTTGTTGCCGCACTCTTGATCGCCTTATGTTTGAGTGTTTCCTTGAACATTGTTCTTTACATGAGGATAGTTGAATATAAACGGTGGCTGCAAAGTCTTAACGAGAGAGTTAATGAACTCAGCCTTGAAAACCTCGTGCTCAAGGAAAGCCTAGAGGTTCTCAAGCGGGATATCGAGTATCATGAGGTGAATGCTTCTTTTTTGGGAGATAACTGGATATATATTGCAGGAGTTGCAACCTTTGATTCAGGAAGCTACGTTGGGGAAATTTTGAGGGTTTATGCAAGGCTTGTGGATGGAACAGGCAAAGTGTTTATTGCTACAACTCCGAAAATAGGGATTGAGCTGCAGTCTTCGGCGGAAACAGCCTTTAAAGTGGCCAAGGTAACCTCTAACGTTTTCGTGGATAGGCTTGATTGTATGCTTACCGTGGTGGCTAACAAGTCTATTGACGTTGTTGATGGTCCATCAGCTGGCGCAGCCATCACAATTCTTCTATCTTTAATGCTTCTGGGAGAGGAGCCTAGAAGAGACGTAATCATTACAGGAACAATACAAAGCGACGGAACGATTGGGAAAGTGGGCGGAATAATTGAAAAGGCTATGGCAGCTGCAAAAATAGGCGCAAACATATTCCTTGTTCCGAAAGGACAATCCACGGTTATGATATACGTAGAAGAAACAACTACAATAGGTCCACTCAAAATTAAACGTTATAAATCAGAAAACGTCGATGTCCAAGAATATTTAGAGGCGCAAGGATACAATATACAGATAATTGAGGTATCAAATGTTCAAGAAGCTTTAAGTTATTTTAGAACTAAGCCTTAAAGCCTCAAACTTACACATTACGTTTCAATTTTAAACAATATCTTAATAATAAATAGTAACACTTTAATGAATTCTTGCCGCCTATCAATAGAGAATTTCGTCCATATGGTGAAAGCTTATATTAATGTTTAAGGATGCTGGTTAACATTTTTATTTTCGTTCTGAATATGCCTATTGATAGCTTACATAAGCATAAGCAGACGCCTCGGTAGCTCAGCCTGGTAGAGCAACGGCCTTGTAAGCCGTAGGTCGCGGGATCGAAGCCCGCCCGAGGCTCTCTATTTCTTGTAATAAGTGTAAAAACCTTCGCCTGTCTTAACGCCCAATTCTCCATTTTTTACTTTCTCAACCAAATTTTTTGTGGTTTATAATTCTCCGTACGTCCTCGACTTTCACCATATAACCCCCGGGTTGATGTTGAAGTTTTCAGTTTTTTATATTTTCTGTGACGGCCGCATTTATTAGCTGAATTAATTTTCCTCTGTCTTCTCATGGACCGCTAGGGTTTTTGTCTCTATTTCGAAAATGCTGAATTTTCCGCATATGAAGACTTTCCACAATTCCGTGAGCTTAGGAAGTGCTGAAGGACTGTTGATTTTCCGCCTAAAATCCTTTATAATCTTTAATAGCTATGTTTTTGCTGTCATACGTGTGGGTAAGAAGCTGAATGGTTAACGTCGAAGATTTAATCAACCAAATAGCTTCAAAGCTTAAAGTTTCAAGGGAAGAAATTCTCGAAAAACTTGAGGATAAGAGGCAAAGAACTGGCGGTTTAATCTCCAACGGGGTTCTGTTGCGGATGATGGCTGCGGAACTTGGTGTTGAAATTGCCGCAAACAAGATTGAAAAGCCAAGCCTTCTGATATGCAATCTTGTTCCAGGGTTAAGCGATGTAACCGTTGCCGGACGTGTAGTAGCCATTTTTCCCTCAAAGTATTCGGATAAGGACGAGAAAAGCGAAAAGGCAAAGACTGCAAGCCTAATCATCGCCGACAAAAGCGGAGCAATCCCCGTTGTCTTATGGAACGAAAAAACAGCTTACACTGAAAAAGATATGGTTAAGGTTGGTCAAATCCTGAGGTTTCGCCACGGCTACACAAAGGAAGGCCGCCTCGGGACAGTTGAACTTCATGTAGGCGAAAAAGGCGAAATTGAAGTAATATCGGGAGAGGTCGAAGCAAAAATCTTCCCAAAAATCACAGAACTTACATCAGAAATTGGAACACTAAGCATTTTCAAGAATAAGCGGGTTAACATAATCGGAGAAGTTAAGAAAATCTTTAAGGCATCAACCTTCACGAGGCAAAACTCCACAGCTGGAAAAGTTATGCGCCTCATATTGGCTGACGAAAGCGGAGAGATACCAGTAGTAATATGGAACGAAAAAGTCGACGAAGCAGAAACGCTCGCCAAAGAAGGAGCCAAAATCTACATAGCAAACGCAAAAGTTAAAAAAGCATTAGACGAAAGCCTCGAGCTACACGTCGATTCAAGGGCTTACCTAAAAATTTTTACAGAAGAGCCTGAGTTCTTTAAAATAGCCGAATTAAAAGAAGGCTTAAAAGGAATATGTGTTAAAGGTGAAGTTGCAACCAAACCATTAATAAGGGAAGTCAAAACCTCAAAAGGAGAAACTGTAAAAGTGGCGGTTTTCGAGATAAAAGACGAAACTGGAAGGATATGGGTCTCAGCATGGCGAAAGAACGCTCGCCTAGCCACAAACCTAAAGGTTGGTGACAAAATAACCATAAAAAACGCCAACGTTAAGAAGGGATTTGGGGATCAACTGGAAATATCAACCCAAAAAACAACAATCCTAGAGACTACTTGATAACAGTAATTATACGGGTTAGCCAATGAGCCAAAAGAGATTAAACGCTCCTAAGACAAAAGCGAAAATTAAAGTTAAGCTTCTTTACGTAAAATCTTTTATTTTTAAAGCTTTATGACTATGCTGATTGGTGGAAAAATTGGCTGTAGAAGTTTTGAAGAAAAGCCTCAAACACGTGGAAGGCTACGTTGAACTGCGATACCATAAAAGGCAAACCTTCAACATTTCAGTCAAAGATGGGAAAATCGACACGCTGAACAGTGGAGCTGTGGAAGGTGCGTGTGCAAGGGTTCTTATAAATGGAAGCTGGGGTTTCGCCTCCTTGACAACGCTTGAAAAAGAAAAAATCGCTAAAATGTTAAAGGATGCTTTTTCTCTTGCCAAATCTTCTAAGCCCAAAAAGAAGCGCGTTGTAAAACTTGCTAGCCTAAATCCATACGTGGACAAGTATGAAACTCCAATGAAGAGGGACCCGGAAAAAGCGGACAAAGAAGAGCTCGTCAGTCTCGTCATAGACGTTGACAAAGCCGTTAGGCATTTTTCCAAAAAAATAGTTTCCGACACCGTAAATTTCAACATTGTTGACGACAACTTAGCCTTCCTAAGTTCCGAAGGCTCGGAAATCCACCAACGGATAGTGCGGTGCTTTGGAAGCGTGATGGTTGTTGCCAGAGAAAAGGGAGACATTGCCTCCGCCTACGAAAGCGTTGGCGAACAATCAGGCCTCGAAGTTTTAGAAAAAACGCCGCTAATGAATGCTGGTTTAACAGCCGCTGAGAGGGCAAGCAAACTTGTTTCGGTAAAGGTGGCGCCAGCAGGATACCATCGAGTTATCCTCGAAAACCGCATTGTTGGCTTATTAGCTCATGAGGCTGTTGGGCATTGCGCTGAGGCAGACCTCGTTTTTGGTGGAAGCTTTTTAGCCAGCAAGATAGGCGAGAAAGTTGCTTCCGAAAAGATCACCCTAGTTGATGATGGAAGATTTCCAAACGGTTTTGGAACCATGAAGTATGATGATGAGGGCGTCCCAACACAAAAGACCATAATAATTGAGAAGGGCGTCTGCAAAAGTTTTCTCCATTCCCGCGAGACAGCCGAGTACTTTGGCGTCAGTCCAACCGGAAACGCTAGGGCATGGACCTTCGAATACGACCCAATTATAAGGATGAGAAACACCTACATCGAAGCTGGCGATTACGCTTTGGAAGAACTTGCAGAAGACATAAAAGAGGGCTTTTTCCTAAAAGGTGGACTTTCCGGGCAAGCTGATTTCAACGGCGAATTTATGTTTGGGACACAAGAAGCCATAAAAATAGAGAAGGGTAAATTTACTGAATCTTTGCGGGGAGTTACAATAAGCGGAAACTCCTTCGAAGTCCTAAAAAACGTGGACGCCATAGGCAAAGACTTCATAATGCGTGTGGGTTTATGTGGCAAAGAACAGATAAATTATGTTGGCATGGGCGGGGGAAGCCTAAGAACCAAAGTGTTAATGGGTGGAGCCAAATGAGCCTCTTGGATTTCGCAGAATTAACCATTAAAGCATGCGAGAGAATCGGGGCAGATGAGGCTGAAGCCTTCTTTCAAAACCAGCAGGTAGTGGAAGTTGTTTTAGAAAGGGGTGAAATCCAAAATGAACGCTTTAAAACCCAAAGTGGCATAGGTGTACGCGTCATAAAGGACAAGAAGCTAGGCTTCGCCTTCGCATCAAAACTCTCAAAAGAAAGTGTTGAGGAAACCTGCAGGGCCGCCATTAGCCTAGCAAAGGTTTCAGTGCCAAACCCTGAATGGGTTTCACTTCCAACAAAAGAGAGACTTCCAAAAACCTCGGGAGGCATATTCGACCCAGAAATTGTCAACATAAGCGGAGAAAAAATGCTAAACCTCGTCATTAACGCTTATGACGCAGCGAAGGGCTATGACAGACGCGTGGATATCGACGACGGAAAGTTCTCGGCAATTCTAAACCAAATAGCGGTTGCAAATTCCCACGGAGTTGAAGCCGAAGAAAAAACAACGCGTATCGAGGGGTATTTGGTCTGTGTGGCAAAGGAGCGCGGCGTAACGTCAAGCATGGCATACGAATACGACGTCTCCACGATTTTAGAGGATTTTTCACCAGAAAAAATTGGGAAAACAGCTGCGGAGAAAGCCTTGACTTCGCTTTATCCTAAGGCAATAGAGTCCTTCACTGGAAAAGTCATTTTGGATTCTGATCCAGCCTCCTTCATACTGTTTTATCCTGTTATATGCAGCGTGAACGCTGACAACGTGCAAAGGGGCAGAAGCCTTTGGACTGGAAAAATAGGCGAAAAAGTGGCGTCACCAAAACTTACAGTTTTTGATGATGGTTTAATGCCGAAGGGAATAGGCTCCCTAAACTTCGACTTTGAGGGTGTCCCAAGACAAAAAACACCAATAATAGCGCGTGGCAAACTTGAAGGCTTTCTACATAACTCTTACACGGCGAATAAGGAAGGTAGAAAATCAACGGGAAATGCTTACAGAGAGAGCTACACTATACTTCCAACGGTGGCAGCCTCAAACCTTGTGGCTAAAGCTGGAAAAAAGAAGCTAGAAGAACTCGTAGCAGAAGTTGATAAAGGAATAATTGTTCGCCGTTTTAGCGGAAACGTTCGACCAGACAGCGGAGAATTCTCAGGAATAGCCAAACAAGCAGGCTATATAGAGAAAGGGCAAATAAAACATGCTCTGGGAGAAACTATGATTTCTGGCAACGCCTTCCAAGCGTTAAAAGACATAATCGAAATTGGATGCGAAACTCGCCCAACAGAGATCCGAGCTTATACACCGCCTATACTCGTAGACAACATTCATATAATCTCGAAACAGTAGCATGTCCTTACGTCATGTTCAAAATAAAAATCTGCAATTTAGCCGAACAACAGATACAAGAACTCAAAACTTTGAAGAAACTTTGCGATACAGAGTTAGGCTGGGAGCCTCCAGAAGAGTATTTAGATGAGTGGGTTAAGGCTGTTTTAGGGATAAGCCGCCATGATCAAAACCTTGTTAAAATTGCATACACAAACGGCAAAATCGTCGGCTATTGTGTTGCTGTTAAA
>CALJDG010000103.1 GCA_938023865.1 uncultured archaeon
TTCCAGTACATGATAGCCCGCTCAACCAGCCAAGCCGAGTATGGAGTGTGGTTCAACATTAACGATGTACTCGCCTACTTCACAATAATGGCTGGAATACTGCCCTTTTGGACCATGCGCTTTGTGGCTAGGGCTGAAAAATGCGCTGAAAAGACGGGGATAATAGCGAATTTAGCCATATCCATAGCTGCAACCATCACTTATTTGCCCTTTATCCCAGCAATAGTCACAGCGCTAGGCGTTAGACAATATACCAGCCTATACATGCTGGTCTCACTCCAAATAGTGGAGCTTCACCTGTTATCCGCCTTTGAAGCTTGCCTAAGATCCAAAAAGCCCCAAATGCTAGGCTATGGACTGTTAATCGCGGAAGCCTGTAAGGTTTTCTTGGGATATGTCCTCATAATCAAGCTTCAAAAATCTCTGGAAGGGGCCGTTATAAGCCTAACTATAGCCTTCGCCGCGCAACTAATCCTCTATTTAAAATTGCTTTTTGAAGACCTTAAACAAAACGTTAGATGGTCCTATGTGAAGGAGTGGATGAAAGGCTCTATAGCAAACATTTACAATGTTCTTGGCAACCAAATAGCCTCCTTCATCTTCATAATGCTGTTTACATATGGAGGAGAAACAGCCAGAAGCAATTATGGCGCAGCCTTCCAAATAGCAAATATAATAACATACTCATCTTTTCTGGCTTTCGCCCTATACCCAAAACTTCTAGCAGAAAAAAGCAGCCAAGACATATCAACATCCCTCAAAACAGTCTTAATGTTCGCAATCCCCATGACCATAGGAGCCATAACAATACCGGAACTATACTTAACAATATTAAAAGAAGAATACAGAGCGGCGTGGCCAGTATTAACCGTCTTAGCAATAGATTCTTTTGTAGTAACAACCTCCACACTCTACAGTTTTATACTCTATGGATATGAAAGAGTGGATGAAAAGGCAAAAATACCCTTCAAAGAGCTCGTAAAAAGCAAAATGTTCATAGCCTTCTCACTGCCCTACATTCACTCAGCCATAACAATACCACTCACATATTATACATTAACTACATATACACAAAACCGACCTTTGCCATCCGCATTTGCAGTCGCCATAATAAACTCGGCAGCCCGCTTTGCCATGTTCTTAATATTATACGTCATGGTCCAAAAAACTGAAAAGATAGAAATTCCATGGAAAAAAATTACAAAGTACGCTATTGCCTCAGTAATTATGAGCGGAGTTCTTTACTTGACCAAAGAAACGCTAGGGCTTCAGCCAGGAAAAGCCAAAGTTCATCAAATTTTAGGCTTAACTGCCTTTGGCGGAATTTTCTACTTTGCCCTACTTTCCGCGATAGATGCAGATGCAAGGATGCTTGTAAAATTAGTTTGGCAAGAAATAAAGCGCTCGCGAATAGAATGAATTAAATTTACAAATTCCGGTTTCATAACTTGTTAAAGGATGTTTTCGAATCATTTATAAAAAGTGCGTTGTTCGTCCATAAGGCTGTAACCTTTTTGGCCCTTTTAGCCGTATATGATTATAAGCCGAACGTTTACGCCGCGTTCAGAAAGTCGAAATTTTGAGGTGATTAAAGAACCTAAAAATAAGTTTGAAAGATCGAAAAATAGGTTGAAATAGGTTTCTGAAAGTTTACTAAACAAAATAATGGGCATGGCGATTTTAGAGAATTAAACTCGTAAGAGGGCAAGTATTAAATCTGCTTTGGCCATAAAAATTATACACTGGTGGTTCAATGCCTAGGGGTTATATGGGGAAAATTCTAAGAGTAAACTTGACAACAAAAAGCTTGAGAATTGAGCCAACTTCGGAGGAGGTTGCAAGGAAACATCTCGGCGGCAAGGGCTACGCTGCATACTTTCTCTACAAGTATTTGAAGGGATATGAAAAGGCCGGAATTTCGTCGAAGGATATTGACGCTTTAGGTCCAGAAAATGTTCTAATATTTGCAACATGACCGGTACTGTGTGCCCGGTTTCCATCTTCTGGCGGATATCATGTATATAAACTTAAGCAAGCCAGAGGAAAGCTTGACGCTGTACGCCACCTTGAAGAGATTTTCCATAAAGGCCTTAAAACTGCACATGAATACCAAGAATTCTTGTATGCTCACTCAGTTTACGTTAACGCCCACAAAAAAGATGTTCATGAAGTAATCTTTGGGGATGCAGCAAGAGAAAGTGTTAAAGAAGTTTGGCAGCGAGACACTTACGCTGATTTTAGAGAGGTTAGGCGAGACATGGCTAAAAACATGCCTTGGTGTGGAGACTGCCCCTATAAGCAATGGAATGCTTCTACACAAGAACCAATAATGTTGACTGCTATGCGAATACACCCAGATGCAACGAGTGCTTGTAAAGTGTTAATTTGGGCAATGCAACATTTAATACGCTGTTCTATTCAAGGAGCAGTGAAACAGGTCCAACCTTCCAAGCTTCCATCGCAGCCTTTAATTCTGGATTTTGTTCAGCATACTGCTCCAGTGGAATTCTGTTCATTGTGGCTTCTATGGCTTGCCTAAAGGCTTTTGCGCCTGCTCTTGGCCCCATTGGATGAGCGTGAATTGCCCCGCCGGCTCCTATGGCTATATCCGTGCCTAAATCATTTACTAGTTGTGGAACATGAAGTTGTGTTATTCCGCCGGATGGCATCGGCAACGTTGGTTTTATGTTATGCATTGGAAAAAGCATGTTTCTGCCAGCTTTTAAGTACTTCTCTTTTAAGAAAAAGGATATATAGGAACATTTCCACTTGTAATGGAATTATCTCTGTTCCAGCTATTCCGAAAGCTGTTGAAAAAGGAGCATGGGTATGAACAACTCCTTGAACATCGCTTCTAACCCTGTATATAGCCGTATGCAGAGGCGTCTCTATTGAAGGAGCCAGCTCCCCTTCAACCCTATTTCCATCTAAATCGACAACTATGAGGTCTTCAGCCTTCAAAAACCCCAATGGAACGCCTGAGGGCTTTATCAAAACCCTATCGGTTTCTGGGATTCGTGCACTTATATTTCCCTCGGTTCCAACCACAAGGCCATGGTCGTATAATTGCTTACCAACCCTCACTAACATGCCTCTTAAATTATGAACACTACCCTCATACATACTGACACCGTTATGAGTTGGCGCTACTATCTTGCTTTTCATTCTTTTATTAGGTATCCGCCGAACCCTATGGCCCACAGCAGAATTGGGTAGGCTATCATGCGCTCCATGCCGCCTATTCCTAATCCAAGATGAATCTCTTGTCCAAAGAGTATAAGCGCTGCTAGCGAAATTACCCCTAAAACAACCGCGAAGTATGATAACGGAGCCTTTTGAAACTTGTAAGATGCTATGGCAGACAATGCACCGAAAAGAAACGCTATTAGCGAGACTACAAAGTGTATCAAGCCGAAGTCTTCAGGGAATATTCCAACCCCCATGGCGCCGACTCCGCATAAAATTAGAAGGCATAGAAAGATTCTGTTCTTGATAGTTTGTCTCAAAAAGTAAGCTCCAGCTACAACGGTCAAGCCAAGCACAAAAACAGAAGTATTGAAGATAGAGGCAGATGGCGCATCTAACTTTCCAAGGTCGCTTATGTAGTTGTTAGAAACGCTATAGCCAGAATAAATGCATTCAGCGATCATCATGCACAAAATGAATTGGGTTGCCCCTACAAATATTAGGGCTCCAGCCACTTTACTATTTATTTGCTTCATGACACTAAATGAACCTTTAGAGTTCATAAATCTTTGGCATTGAAGGTTTTTATCCGAAGTTTTGGAGAAGGGCGTCTATGGCTTTTCCCACGTTTTCGCCCTTGTATCCGCCTTCCAAAACAAAGAAAGTTTGCTTGTTTAAAGCCGCAAGCATTTTACCAACCTCGTAATAGGTTTTTTCAGTTAATCCCAGAGAAGCCAAATCTCCAGCATAAGCGTCAAAACCTGCTGAAACGGCTATCGCTTCAATCTTTTGCATATCAACCTTTTTCAAGGCTTCTTGAAGTGTTTTTAGATAAACTTCCTCGCCGCAGTCTGCTGGTAGTGGATAGTTTAGGCAGTTAGCCTCTGAATAATACCCTGTGCCCGGATAATGAGGGTGCCTGTGCAGTGAAATGTAAACCACTTTCGGGTCTCCTTGGAAAATTTCCTGCGTCCCGTTTCCATGATGCCCGTCGATGTCCAATATTAGTGTTGGTCTGTCCATGTGCCTAACGGCTACTGCAACGTTATTTATGTAGCAAAAGCCCTTTGTGTAGGCGCCTAGCGCGATGCCGTACTTGCCAGCGTGATGCCCAGGCGGCCTCATTAATGAAAAACCTTGGATTTCTGAGGCTAAGATTGCAGCCCCGGCTGAAAGCCTCGCATATTCGAATATTTTATCGTAGGCTGGTGTGTCCGGGTCTTCTATAGCTCCTCTCTTGAGCAGTTCAATGTATTCTGAGTCATGAACTCTTAATAGGGCCTCTTCTTTGGCTGGTTCCGGTGTTATAAACTCGTAACCTCGCTCTTTTAGGATTTCGTAGGCTTTTCTAACTCTTTGAGGGCTTTCAATGTGCCATGACCCATACTCTAGACACTTTTCAGAAAAAATTATTTTCGTTTTCACTTAAGCACCAGCCGGTTTACGCTCTTAGCTTAAATTAACAATTACATATATTAGTGTTCATACTTAATGTTGACGTGCGAAAGGCTGAATCTTATGGTCTCAGAAAACCCACTTGCAGAGTTTAGAAGGGAATGCGAATCTACGTTAAGCGAGTCTATTAATAAACTCTCACTTGAAATTCCGCCTAAACATTTGGTTTTTGAGAAGCCGCCAATTTGGGAGTTTGGCCAATTCGCTTCTTCTATCTGTTTTGAGCTTGCTAAACATATCGGCGAAAAGCCGCCGGTTCTTGCCGAACGCCTCATAAACATGATGGAAAAGTCAAAATTTTCGTTAATAAGCGATGTAACCACTGCTGGCGGAGGCTACATAAATTTTCATGTAAATTTTGCGAAGTTTTCTGAGCTGACAATAGAGACTGTTAGGCGCTTAGATGATGCTTACGGGCTTGTCAAAGTTGAGAAGCCTATGAAAGTTATTGTTGAGCATACAAGCGTTAATCCGCTCCACCCGATACACATTGGACAAGCAAGAAACCCAATACTTGGTGACACCATTGCGCGTTTGCTTTCAGCTAGGGGGCATATGGTTTCGCGTCATTATTATGTGGATGATGTTGGAAGGCAGACCGCCGTAATCGCTTACGGATATGAGAAGTTAGGAAGACCAAAGCCAGCGGAAAAGCCTGACCATTTTATTGGCAAGATTTACACCATAACAAGCTGCCTCGTGGAGATTAACCGTCTAAAAAGGGAACTCGCACTTGCTAGAGCTGTTTCAGCCGAAGACAACATCATGAAAATAAATAGGGAATTGGATGACTGGATGTCTGTAGCTTTCGAGTTGAGAAGCAAGTATCCAGAACTTTTTGAAAAGCTTCTCCAAAAAATAGGCGAAGACGAAGATCCGGAGAAGGCTGTTGGGGAGCTGAACAAGAGCTATGAAGCCGGAGATGTGAAAGCCAAGCAAATTATTAGGGAGGTTAGCCAACTTTGCTTGGAAGGTTTTAAGGTAACTTTGAGCCGTGCAGGTGTTTTCTATGACTCTTGGGATTGGGAGAGCGACTTTGTTTGGAAAGGGTTGGTGGCAGAGACCCTCCAAAGGTTAAAGCAGACACCGTACGTTTCCATTCTTGGCGGTGTTTTAGAGTTTGAGGCCGGCAAAGTTGTTGACGACCTTAACCTGAGGAGCAAGTTGGGCTTAAGAAAGGACTATATTGTTCCCTCTTTGACGCTTGTTAGAGCCGACGGGACAACACTGTACACGACTAGGGATATAGCCTACACCATATGGAAGTTTGAAAGAGCTGAAAAGTGCATCAACGTCATTGGTATGGAGCAAACTTTAGCGCAGATGCAGCTTAAAATAGCGTTATATGCTTTGGGCTATGGTAAACAGGCTGAAAACTTAACGCATTTCGCCTACAACCTCGTAACTCTGCCTGGTTATAAAATGTCTAGCCGCAGAGGACGCTACATCACATTGGACGAAGTTATGGAAGAAGCCGTGAACAGGGCATATGAGGAGGTTGCAAAGCGTTCGCCACAACTAACTGAGGATGATAAACGTAAAGTTGCAGAGTTTGTAGGAATAGGGGCTGTTCGTTACGCGCTTTTGGAAGTTGATCCGTCAAAGCCTGTGGAGTTCAAATGGGAACGAGTAATTAACTTTGAGAGAAACAGCGCCCCATACATCCAATACACTCATGCTAGGGCTTGCAGCATACTCCGTAAAGCCTCAAGAAAACCTGAAAACCCAAAATATCCCTTGTTAAGGGAGAAACTTGAAAATGAAATTATCTTTTCCTTAGCCGAGTTTCCAGAAGTCTTCACTGGAGCGGCGGACCTTCCCAAGCCTAACATGATAGCAGAATATGCGAATTCTTTAGCTGACAAGTTTAACACCTTCTACAATCTTTTTCCAGTTATAAAGGCTGACCCGCCAGAGCTCAGCGATGCAAGGCTAGCTTTAGTTGACGCCGTAAGAATAGTTTTGAGAAACTCCCTAAAACTTATAGGCATATATGCGCCAGAGAAAATGTAACCTTTCATGGTGCCTCTTGGATAATGGCCTTTGCCGTGCTCGTTCCTATGCGGTTGGCGCCAGCCTCAATCATGGCAACAGCCTCAGCATAAGTTCTGATGCCGCCAGCAGCCTTCACACCAATGTCTTTTCCAACAGCCCGACGGATGAGCTTAACGTCCTCTACGGTGGCTCCCTTGCCAAACAATCCGGTGGAAGTCTTAACGAAGTCTGCTCCGGCTTCTTTGACGATTCTACAGGCGGTCAACTTCTCCTCAGCAGTTAGTATTGGAGTTTCAATAATAACTTTAACAATTACGTCTTGGAACAAGCATTTAACGTCAACAACAGCCATTACATCTTGCTTGACAAGCTCGTAATCCCCGGATTTTAATGCACCTAAATTAACCACCATGTCCAGCTCGCATGCCCCATCCTCAACAGCTTTGATGGCCTCTAAAGCTTTAACCTCTGAAAGCGTAACACCAAACGGAAAACCAACAGTCGAGCAAACCTTAACGTCTGTACCCGCAAGGAGCGACGCAGCTAACCTCACAAACACCGGGTTTACAACAACACAACAAAACCCGTATTGAATAGCCTCTTGACATAATTTTTCAACTTCAAATTTTGTGGCTACAGCCTTAACCAGCGTAGAATCGATAATTTTCGCGAGTTGTTCGCGCGAAATACTCACAAACCCACCCCTTAACCTTCAAAAGAGCTATCCGGCGAATTTATCGATTTCTGCAAAAGCGGGCCCGCTGGGATTTGAACCCAGGATCTCCGGCTCCGCAGGCCAGCGTCCTAATCCATACTAGACTACGGGCCCACTTTAATATGAGAAAATAGTAATAAAAGGATTTTTAGGTTTAGTTTAGTGTGCGTTGTAGGGCGTTTATTACGTTTTGTCTGCCCATGGCTGTTATGTATGGACCTAGTCTTGGTCCTTGCGGTGCGCCTATTAGTATGTTGTATAGGGTTTTGAAGAATTCTGGTGGCGGTATGCCGTGTTTTTTAGCGGTATTAAATATGGCGTTTTGTATTTTTTCAGCTTCCTCCTCGGTTTTTAGGGTTTCGATTAGCTCCTTTATGGCGTTTTTCTCTTCTGGTTTTAATGTTATGGGCGTTTCACGGATTTCTTCGAAGTCTTTAACCCAGTTGAGGGCATATTCTATTCGCCTTCTTAGATTTTGGTCTGGTTGTTGTCCCTTTTGCAAGTAACCGTAGCTTTGAAGCTTTTCTGTTACGAACTCTATTTCCTTGCCTTTCGGCGCGATTTTAGCCACAAAAGTTAGCATATTGTATGGCACGTGTATGCCCGGCTGTTTTGGTGGTTTTAATGCCCAGCAGTACTCATATAAGCCCCTAAGCTTTGCTAACTCTTTTTTATCTGGAATTGTCTTTTTTCCAAAGTATATGTCTTCTAGATAGTCCAGTTCGTTCATGTATGATGGTATATCTGCCACGTCCAAAGTGCGAGTTCCAACAAATCTTTTTAGCATAAGCAGCATTAGCGATTGTGGTGAACCGTACCTAAACCATACTTGTGGTGTGAAAACGTTGCCTAAGGACTTTGAGATTTTTCTTCCACTTTTGTCAAGAAACATTTCATATTTTGCGTGTACTGGCGGTTCAAAGCTCAACACTTCACGACATATTTTATCATTCACGCGGACCGAGTCGGCAATGTCTTTGCCATAAGCCTCAAACCTTATGTCGAGGGCTTTCCATCTCGCTGCAAATTCGCCCTTCCAGCTTAGTTTTCCCTCGCCCCTAATTACGTTTGCTTCACCCTTGTATCCGCAACCTTCAATCCACTTGCCCTTAATCTCCATGCCGTCACAAACGTAAATCACTTTATCCTCTTTTGGAAGGTACTCCAGCGCTTTTGTGGTGTATATTCTCCCACAGTTTCCACAAACGGGAAAGTATGGTAAAACCTCTATGTATCTTTCCTGTCCCACCTCTGCCTTGACTATTTCCCCAACTTTCTTCGCATTCAAGAGTAAGGTTTGAATTTCATTGTTTAGTAAGCCATTTGTGTAGGCGTCTTTAGCTGATATGTAGTGGTATTCTATGTTGCAGCTGTCTAGGGCTTCAAGTAAGAGATGGCTCATGTGTCTACCGTAACTGTCATGGCATTTAAATGGGTCTGGAATGTCTGTGACAGGGAATCCCAAATATTTTTCCAAAGTTTTCGGCAGTCCTGCCGGGACTTTGCGTAGGCCGTCTTTGTCGTCGCAGAAGGCTATCAGCTCTGAACGAAAGCCTTGCTCCCTTAAAGCTAATGTAACGGCATAGGCGCGGGCAGCGTCGCCCAAACTTCCAATGTGGGGAAAACCAGAAGCCCCCAGCCCCATCTCCGTTTTTATTATATCTAGGCTTCTGCCCAACTTCCGCTCTCTCTCAATTATTTTTAGAGCCATTTTGTCATACCATGTTCCCCGCCCGATAATTTCGCTGCCCATGGCGTTTTCAAACCTCTACAACAGTATTCATGTTATAGCACGAAGATAAAAAACGTTTAGAGCAAGACTTAAGCCTAAAATATTCCGAATTTGACTGTTGGTATATCCCCCTTAATGACCATTCCCGTTGCTCCATCCAGCCATAAATTGTAAATTTCGCCTTTATACTCGTATTTTATAAACCAGACTGGCGCATGGAGATAAACCGTTTGCCCAACTTTTATCTCGTTTTTCATTTCAACAATTCTGTCGACATCTTGCTGTGCAAGGTAATGGTGATGTTCCACAATCTGCTGTTTCGCAATTTCCACGGCTTCGCCTCTATCGATTTCGCTGTTCAATATTTTAGCGAAATCCTCAATTTTCTTAAAGTCATATGGAACTTTGCCCTCTAACGGAACGTCGTATTCTCTTGTTGGAAATTGTGTAGCTTTTCTTGCCAGAATAAGCCAATCATATTTTTTAACGATTTTACCCTCTTTCACGATGGGCGGGGTTATCCTTTCAAAAACGCCTCTATAGACGCTTTCGGCTTCCACAGATATAATCCAGAATGGGAGATACATTAGCATCTTCTCGATTATCTTTGATCTTTTGGCTAGATCTGCCGGCTTAAGAAATCCAGAACTCATCCAGTTTCTGACAGGCTGTTCTATTAGCACTAAATTATACTTATTTAGCAGCATCGAATGCTCAAAAGTAAAGGCTTTCCCGGTTTCAATTACCACAGTATAGCCGCAGTATCTGCATGTAGCTATGATCTCGCCTGGTTGGAAAGAGATGGGTGCACCACAGTAGGAGCAGCTTAACTCCTTAACTATCGACATTGTCCTTAACCTTCTGTATCTCGCGCCTTAGAATTTCTCTAGCAACTATAACGCCTGACGCTGACGCTTGTATTAGTCCCCTGGTTACTCCGGCGCCGTCGCCTATTGTAAAGAGGTTCCTTATCTTTGTTTCGAGGGCATTGCTTAATTCCAGCCTTGAAGAGTAGAATTTCACTTCAACACCGTAAAGCAGCGTGTCCCGAGAGTGTATTCCCGGAGCTATCTTATCTAAAGCTTCAAGCATTTCCCTTATATCTTGCAGATAACGATATGGCAAGACAAAGCTTAGGTCGCCGGGCGTGGCGTTCTTTAACGTGGGCGTTACGATGCTTCGCGCAATTCTCTCCGGCGTTGAGCGCCTCCCAGCTTCCAAGTCGCCCAAACGCTGTATAAGTATGCCTCCGCTGAGGAGATTTGAAAGCCTAGCCAAATATTTTCCATAGGCTATGGGTTCTTTAAAGGGTTCTGTGAATGAAGTGCTAACTAGAATAGCGAAGTTTGTGTTTTCTGTTTTCCGCTCCGCATAGCTTTGCCCGTTAACAGTTAAGACCCCATTGTACGATTCGGATATAACCTCACCATAGGGAGCAACACAAAATGTTCTAACCTGGTCGTCGAAAAACTTTGAATAATAAATGAATTTTGGTTCATAAAGAATGTTTGTTAACTCTTCCATTACCGCAGCTAAAACTTCCACCCTAACGCCGACATCCACAGGATTGTTAAGTGTTTTTAGGCCTAATGCTTGAGCTTCTGTTTGAAGCCATTCAGCTCCACCTCTTCCAGGCGCCACAATAACATACTTGCCAAAGAGTCTTTCTCCGTCAACCGTTTCAACGCCTTCGATGGCACCATTTTTCACCATCAGCCCTTTAACATGTTTTCCCATTCTAATGTCAACTTTTCCGTTAAGTTCTTGGCGCATTTTCCGCAGTGTTTGGGCGCAGCGTTCTGTTCCCATGTGCCTAATCTTCTGTTGGATAAGTTTTAGCCCAACTAATGACGCTCTCTTTTCGATTTCCTCAACCTTCTCTATGTCTTCACCGTAAACTTGGTTTGGAGCCCCAAATTTGATGTAAACGCTGTCAACGTAATTTATCAGTTCTCTCAGCTCCTTTTCTGAAACGTATTGGTTTAGCCAGCCGCCAACCTCCGTGGATATGGTTAGTTTGCCATCGCTGAAGGCTCCAGCTCCACCCCAACCGCATAAAAGCCCGCATGGCTCACAGTTTACACACCCAAAACCTCTACTAGCTGGGCATTTTCTCCGCTCCAAATTCGGTCCTTTATCAAGCATTAATATGCTTAGGTCTGCTTTCCAAGCTATTTCAAGGGCTGAAAATATCCCGGCTGGGCCAGTGCCAACAATTATTACATCATATTTCAAAGCCTTATACCTCTTTAAAGCCCCAAACTAGATGTAACAACAAGCATATATTTTTAGCGAATTACAAAGCGATGATGGGCTCAGGTAAAATAAAAAGGTTATTTTGATTTATTGTGATGAGGAACGAGACAAAGGAATTTCACGGTTTCGCTTCCGTTGTTTTTAAACTGGTGCTTCTCGTTGGGTGCAATAAAAACTACATCGCCTGGCTTAAACTCTCTCTCCTCATCTGCCCCAACAACGATGCCTTCACCCTCTAAAATGAAGACTTCATGCTCCCAAGGATGAGTGTGTAGTGGGCTGTGTCCTCCCGGCTCCATTTCGAAAAGCCTCATTGCAAAATTTGGAGCACCAGTATCCCTTGTTATAAGCCATCTAACCTTCAACTTTGAGGCTCCCATTTCTTGGGCTTCCTCAGCTTTAACCTCCCTATAATTAAAAACCTCCATAAAGGTACCTCAAAAGTCCATTTAATATCAAACTATCTAATCTTTTATGGCTTCAAGTATGCTCATCACATTCCAGAGCTTCACACGTGTATAAGGCGGCATGTTTGGATCTTGCAAAATCTCATCTAATATAGATATGGCGTTCGAAGCCCTAACAGCTGGCGTAAACTCCGTTGTCTGCAAGGCGTTCATCGAATCTTTGGCAGCCCTTCTAATGTTGCGCGGAGTTGTCGTGTCTTCTGAAACTTCTGTAAGCACAGCCATAGCCTGTTTAATCCTTTCTTCATACTCTTCAAGTTTCTTCTTCCTAGCCATGCCCGTCACCACAACAATTTCAGATAATCAAGTTATATAGGCTTTTATGCCTATCTATTTTGAGGCTTGGGAGAATGTCGCAAAACATAGAGAAAATAAATGCGAAGGCAACTGAAGAGCAGCACATTAAGCGCATGGCTGACTTGCTTCGCCAAGGGCAAACCCTAACCGAGCTAGCTTGTCCAGTTTGCGCTTCCCCGTTATTTAGGCTAAAAAGCGGAGAGTTATGGTGCGCAAGATGCGAGAAAAAGGTGATTGTCGTTAAAGAGGAAGCAGAGTTAACAAAAGTGACAAGTGCTTTAAGCCTTGAAACTCTTGAGGCTACTTTGCTGGCGAAAATACAGGAAATTCAAGAAAAAATGCTGCACGAAACAAAAGTTGAGGAACTACAGAAGCTTGGTTCAGCACTCTCCGGGCTTTTAGAAAATTTAGAAAAAGTAAGGAAAGCCAAAAAGATCTAAAAATAGTTGAGGGCGGGAGGCATGCTTGGCATTTACGAAAATTTTCCAATAAACGTGCATAGGGTTATACGTTTAATTGCCACAATTTCCAATAAAACGCTCCAAAGAACCTTGGTTCAGTGCTTAGAAAAAATTAACAACGAAAACCTGCGCTTGCAAGATGTCACAAGCCCTTCCACGTCTGATTGCACCGTTGCCTTCGAGTTTGGAATAGCTGATGGCAACATATTCAACTATCTGGAATCAGAGGAGATGCAAAGAGTTTTAGAAGAAATTCGCCGCGCTCCCCTTCGAATAATGGACTTTTTTTGCGCTTTGCGGTATTACAAAGAGCGAAATGGAAAGAAGTATCCGTTGAAGTTTGACTATTACTTGTTCCGCCTAATATTCAATACAGGATCTGTAGAAGCACTTATTTTTCATGAAAGAGGGCCGAGACACGTGCCGCCGGAAGATCTAATCAACTTAGTTATTGAAAAGATTAACCAATTTTATTCACGAAGAGTTTTAAAGGCTGTTTAGCCGCCTTCTAGGAAGTTTAAGATGGTTGACAAAATTTCTTTGGCAACTTCCCTCTTCGATCTATTTCCATTCACTCTCACAAGTTCGCCATTTTCAACGAATTTTAAATAAACTTCACGGACCTTACGCTGTGTTTCAAGGTTTTCCATAACGGATTTTTTGGGTTTCAACCTCTTGATGACAGTGTTTGGTTCTACGTCTAAGAAAATCGCCAAATTTGGAGAAATTACATGCTCGTTTATCCTTCTAATCCAGTCTAGGTTAAGCCCGGCTGCTCCCTGGTAAGCCAAAGAAGAATACAGGTATCTGTCGGAAACCACTATCTTTCCGTCCTTCAAGGCTGGAATTATTTCGGTTGCAACGTGTTCATATCGGTCAGCAGCAAACAGTAAGGCTTCAACTATGTTGGAAACACGTTTACCTCCATGGAGGCAGTACCTCTTTATGAACCTTCCAATTTTTCCACTTGTAGGTTCAGCCGTATAAACTGCGTTGTAGCCGATTCGCCTCAGTTTTCTCACCAAGATTTTCGCTTGGGTTGTTTTTCCACATCCGTCCAAACCTTCGACACATATCAACAAACCACGTTTTTTCAATGAATTGTCCTCCAACCAGCATTAGACATTATAAGAAGGGCATGCATTAATAATTGTTAAGCCCTAATTCGCTGGAGAATTAACAATGCTGAGAAATTATTGGGGCGAGATAAAAGATCCCGTGCACGGGTACGTCTACATAACAGACAAAGAGAAGGAAATAATCGACTCTTATCCTGTGCAGAGGCTCCGCAGGTTGAGACAGTTAGCCGGCGCCGAATACGTTTATCCCGGAGCTAACCACACACGCTTTGAACATTCAATAGGAGTTATGTACTTGGCTGGTAAGGTTACTGAAAACCCAAACATTTCTCAACTGATAAACCAAGAAGAGGCTGAGGCGGTGCGAATTGCTGGCTTGCTTCACGATGTTGGGCACGGCCCCTTCTCCCATATTTTCGAACATTTGTTAACGAAGAAACTTAACAAAACCCATGAGGACATAACTGCGTGGATAATCAAATACAGTGAGCTAAAAGACGCTCTTGCAAATTGTGGATATAAAGCCGAGGATGTTGCGGAACTTGCTGTCGGCACATTGTTCATCCGGGGAAAAGCCTTTTTAAACCAGATTATAAGAAGTTCAATAGATGTTGACAAACTGGATTTTGTTGTTAGGGACACCTTTCACACAGGCGCTGAGTATGGCTTCGTAGACGTTTTCCGCCTAATCCATACTTTCGACGTTTTGGATGGGAACCTAGCCGTTGATATGGGAGCGCTTTCAACTCTCGAATCCTTCATAATAGCCCGAATAGAATCCTTCAAAAGCATATATTTCCACCGTGTTGGTAGAGCCGCCCAAATAATGTTAGCAACAGCCCTTGAACAAGCAGATGAAGAACTTGGTTTGTCCACCTTTAAAACGCCAGAGGAGTACTTATCAATGGACGACTACACAGTTTGGGCCATGCTCAAAAAATGCAAGAAATCCGGCCAAATTATAAGGAATCTTGAGAGTCGGAAAATGCTAAAATGCGCTTATGAGCAGATCTTCTATGTTAAGGACAAAACCGTTTCAAACATTTTTAGCGCCGAGGAATTCCGCAACCAGATAAGAAGCAAAATCGCGAAACATGCAAAAGTCGACCCTGAAGCAATAGTGATCGACGTGCCAACGGTGCCATCTGTTCCGTATCACCATTCTATATTTATGGAGCCGATGGAAATCCCTGTTTTTGGAAAAACACGCGATGGCAAGAAGGAAGTCAAAAGACTTAGCGAAATTTCCGGAATATTTGAGGTCTTAAAGGGCTTTATAAACATTTTAAGGGTTTACACAGACGAAAAAAACCGGGGACGGGTTGCAGAAGCCGCCTCAAAAATCCTTGGCGAAATTCCATCATCAGCCAAAATATCCTATTGAAGGCGCCTAAAATGACAAAATGTATAGTTCTGCGTGGGCGAGGAATAGTTGAAGGATATTGTAAAGCGGAGGCGCTCGTCTCAACCAAGCCTATAAGCTTTCTTGGAGACGTCGACCCAGAAAACGGAAAGATTGTCGAAAAAAGGCATGACTTGTATGGTGAATCCGTAAAAGATAAAGCCCTATGCTTTCCCCACGGGCACGGCTCAACAGTTGGCAGTTATATCCTATACTCTCTAGCTAGGAAGGGCTTGGCGCCCAAAGCCATAATAAACCACAAAGCTGACCCAGTTATAGTTGTCGGCGCGGTTATGGCTAATATCCCCATGGTAGACAAAATAGAAATTGGCCAGATAAAGAACGGCGATCTGGTTGAAGTTAACGCCAACAAGGGAACTGTTAAAATCCTAAAACTTAGTGGAGAGTTGAAGTCACGTATTTAACTAGAGAAGAAGAGCGCATATACGACGGCGAATTTGGCTGGGCAAAGCAAGTCTGCATGAAAATGCTTGTTAAACTGGGTGAACTTTTTGATGCGTCTAGGCTTATACCGATTGATTCCGCCCACGTTTCTGGTGTTTCATACAAAACCCTCGGCGAGGCACCCACAGACTTCCTAACGGCTCTAGCGAATGCTAACGAAAAAGTAGTTGTGGAAGCCACCCTTAACCCTCAAAGTTTAGACCCAAAACACTTGGCAAAGAGGCTTCCTACAAATTTAGTAGAAAGGCAGCGGAAACTTAACACAATCTTCGATAAGCTCGGCTTCCTAAAATCTTTCACATGCACACCCTACTACATTAAAGAACCGAGAAGTGGCGCCCACCTAGCATGGGCTGAATCTTCAGCCGTTGTTTACGCCAACTCCGTTTTGAAGGCTTGGACAAACCGCGAAGGAGGTCCGAGCGCTCTGGCAGCAGCCATCATCGGCAAAACACCAGACTGCGGAATCCATAGAATCGAAAACCGCAAGCCAAAAGCTATTGCAGAAGTTGAGGCTACATTGGAAGATGAGACCGAATATGGGGCCTTAGGCATATTCCTAGGCAAAATTTTGGAAGACAAAATCCCACTAATCAAAGGTTTGAGAAACCCATCTCTTGAAAACCTAAAACAATTAGGCGCTGCTCTCGCCTCTGCTGGAATGGCGAACATGTTCCATTATGAAGAGAGCGCCGTAACAGAAGGAAAACTTGAAAAAATAACCGTGGAAACAAAACACATTAAAGAAACATTGGAAGAGCTAACAACAGCCACAACGCAAAAACCAGACCTAATATTTGTTGGATGCCCCCACTGTTCCCTCCAAGAAATCAAAGAAATTGCAAACACTATCAGAAACCGAAAGGTCAAAAGCAACATTGAATTCTGGATTTGCACTTCACGCAAAATAAAAGAAAAAGCTAAAGCTTACGTAAGCAAAATTGAGGCAAGCGGCGCCAAAATCCTAACAGACACATGCGCCATAGTAACATGGACGGATAAACTCGGAATAAAAACAATAATGACAAACTCAGCCAAAACATCCCACTACGCACCCACTCTAAACAAGGCAGAAACCATTCTGGCACCACTAAAAGAATGCTTAAAAACAGCCCTAAAACAATAATGCTTAAACGAAACCGCAAACATTTGCCTCATGCAAACCACAAAAAGGCTTAAGAGCTCCGGTAGTATAGCCCGGTCAAGTATTCCGGCCTTTCGAGCCGGAGACGCGGGTTCAAATCCCGCCCGGAGCACTTAATTTTTAAGCTAATTTTGGGCTGAAAATTGGAGGCGAATAGCAACCGACATGGAAGGCGTTAGAAGGCGTTAAAATCTTCAGAAAACGCAAGTAGGGGGG
>CALJDG010000104.1 GCA_938023865.1 uncultured archaeon
TAAGAGGCTCTACTCAAGCTTACGCTTCCTAATGGAGGCTGCATACCCGCCATCGGTAACCCTTGAAGGCGTGGTCTTCACAGGACTGGGCGAAGGCGCCTACTACGTCACAAGAGACCCGTACCGAAGGCAGTTTATAGAGAAGCTGGGCTTTGACCCCTTCCCCGGAACATTGAACCTAAAACTTATGACGGATTATGACGTTAAAACTCGCTCGGAACTTGAGGCTTACCCAGCAATAGAGATTGAAGGTTTCAAAAACGAGAACCGCACCTTCGGACCGGTGAAGTGCTATCCGACAATAATAGAGAACAAAGTTAAGGGTGCCCTTGTTTCAGCCCTCAGAAGCCACTACGATTCATCAGTCGTAGAGCTAATAGCGCCTATATGCCTGAGAAAACATTTAGCCCTAAAAGACGGACACAAGGTGAAAGTAGAGGTTTTAACCCTTCCATAAATTTCGTTTCACTCGCCTCGTCTTCTATAATGCTCAATTATTTTCTGCTTAATCTTAGAAGAACTGTCCAACTCATCCTCGCCAAACTTGCCAATCCTAACAACCCTAATTTTAAGCCCCTTCTCCCTCACATAGTCCTTAACCGCTTTCTCCATTCCATCTTGGTCGTGGCCTACGGCAATAACGTCTGGCTTAATCTTCTCAATAACCTTACCTATGCTGAAGTCTTCATAGCCCAAAATGGCCTCATCCACAACCTTTAAAGACTCCACCAGGGCACGGCGCTGGTTTTCCGGTATAACAGGTTTTGAGCCCTTACGCTTTTCAACCGTGCTGTCCCTAGCCACAATAACAATTAGCTCTGCGTTTTTCCCGCCAGCCTTTTTAGCTTCCTCTAGAAAGCGCACGTGCCCCAAGTGTAGGAGGTCAAAAACTCCTGAAGCCAAAACTACTTTTCGCTTTCTTCTTTGTTCTTTCCCTCTTTTCTTCTCGGCCATTCAAACCTCACCATTCCCAACGTTTTTAGGGCGTCCAGTAGCCCCTCACAGTAAGCCACAGAAGCGAGGCTGACTTCAAGCTTTCCAGCATCTCTATAATACTTTGCGTCTTGTAAATAGGCTTTCGCCAACTCTATAACACTCTTAACGTCGCCCATGGAAAAGCCTGCACAGTTCTCCACCAATGTTATTTCGCTGAAAACGTGGTCGGCTGAAGCAATATATTTTTCAACAAGTTCTTCTAGGCTCATTCCACCAGCTCCATAACACTTGATGGAGCGCCGGAAAGCACTTTTAAGGCTTCGGCTTCCATGAAGTGAAGCTTTCCAGGGAAAATAAGGCTGTAGGGTGGACCGCTAAAATCATAGTTTAAAAGCTCATCAACAAAGCCGGCCTTAACAGTGGGATTTTGGCTTCCAGCCCTCGCTACCACAACGGCAAGCGTCTGCCTAGTCACGACGCCCATTTTCCGCTTTTCCTCAACCTTCAAAAGGGTTTCAAGAGCTTCCCTGACTCCTAAATAACGATTCCTTTCCGCATCTATGTCTAGTAGGCAGAGCGTGTGAAGCCCCAGTTCCTTGTTTTGGGCAATCACCAAATAAGGGGTTTCTGAAAAGTTTTCAGAAAAAGGAATGGTCACGCTCTTGCCAAACTTGTAATTATGCAGGCCAGACAAGCCCACAGCAGCAGAAATTATGGATGCCCCATGGATAACGCGGGTTCTTATTCCCCGCTTTTCAGCTGCAATCCTTAGGGCTACATGCGTAGTTGCAATAAAAGGGTCCCCTGGGACAAGCAAAACAGCCTTCCCACGCTCAGCAACCCTCAAAACAACCTCGCCGTGGTCCTCTTCTAATTCCCTTCGAGAAACAACCCGCAAACCCTTACCAACCAAAGCTTCAAAACGCTCTAATGAAAAATTAGGTAACAAGCTAGTATAAAGTTCAATAAAAACGCTGTCGGCACTCCTAACCTCCTCTAAACCTTTGAGGCTTATGCCCCCCTCATCATGCAAACCGACACCAACAAACACAAGCTCACTCAAAGCTTCAAACCCCGCAAGCAAACCTTTAAAGCTAAATTTATAAAAGCGTTATCAAATCCATATCACATGAAAACAAGCGTAAAAGGGCCCGTAGCTCAGTAAGGTAGAGCGGCGGACCAAACCGCTGCGCGGGATGGGTTGAGGCTCTTAACCCGTAGGTCCCGGGTTCAATTCCCGGCGGGCCCGCCATTCAGAACCTACGGTTCCGAAACCTCCCTTTTCGAGTGAAACGCTTTCTAAATGGTTTATTACGTCTGAAAGGGCTTGCTCGAGGATTCTGCTTAAATTTAAGCCGTGTTTTCGGGCTTTCTGGATTAATTCTGGAGGGAGGGTTACGCCCACCGTTTTCCGTTTAACTCGAGCTACTCGAGTATACTCGAGTTTCCGGTTTAAAGGCTCATTCTTCAAGGCTTAAAAGCCTCCTTTTAACTTCACTAATGAACTGTTTTTTAGCTCGTAAAAGTTCAGGGTAAGGCTCCAAAAGCCTGTTTAAACGCTGATTCAGCCTCTGAGGGTTTTCACGCTTAAACCTGTCCGTTTGAAGCAAAGCTATGCCTACAACCGTCATTAAAGTGTCCTCGTTTAAGCCCCGCTCAAAAACATGCCTATAATACAGGCGGTAAACTTCAACGCCTAGAAAGGCCCTCAACTTGACAAACAACGCTTGCAAACTGTTTTCTCCGTAAACCCGCTCCACATGGCCTAAAACCACTTTAGGATTCACGTTTTCAGCCAACACAAGGGCTAAACCGCGGTCTGAAAGCCAGAACAGCCGCTTCCGCCTCTTAACAGCGCCTTCCCTAGGGCGGCCGCGCAACTCAACCGGCTGTATTAAACCGTAACCTTCAGGCCCAAGCTTCTTCAAAACTTTAATCCAGTAGCCGCTACTCATCAAAGCCCTGCGACTGCCCCTTACACGCTTACCGCCCAAATGGAAATCGTAGCCGCTTAAAGGCCCATTCTCAGCCAAAACTTTCAAAACCCTCCATTCGCTTGGCGAAAGCACCGGCATATACTCGCTCAAAACATGCTCACCAGCCACATCATCACCAGCCATATTATCACCAGCAAGCATATACTTAGTTTTCGAAAGTATTTATATTTTTTCCTAGGACAAAAACAACGAGGCTCAAAAATGCCGAAACAAAAACGCAAATACAAACACCCCCCGCAACTACGCAAATGGTGGCGAATACAAAAACAAAAACAACGCGCCAAAAAACAAACCAAACAACAACAAGAAGGAGGATAACATAAAAAACACACAAAAAAGGGAGAAAAAATGGAAAGGCTACATAAACATTTAAACAAAAATAAGTATATAACATTTTACAACAAAAACCACATCGAACTACGCCAAACACCACGCCCCTACAGATACAAGCCTACCTCTCCCGCTTCTATGTTAAAATGTAACACATTTTTGAGAGGCTTAACGGAGCTTTTAACACGGCGTTTTCGGCGAATGCGGCTTGAAAACGGCTTATCATCGAATGTGTTACATTTCACATCAGAAGCTGAAGGAGTTGAGTTTCATGCGTAGGGCTGTGTATTTTTGGAAGGGTTTGGTGCCGTTGTTGAGGAGGTTTTGTGGGGAGAGGGGGGTTTCGGTTAATAGGGTTGTGAATTTGGCTGTTGGGCAGTTTTTGGGTGGGTGTGATGTTGAGGAGCTGCGGCTGAAAGCTCGGTTGTTGATGTTGTTGCGTGAGGAGATGGAGTTGAGGCGCATTCAGAACACTATGTTGCGTAGTGGGAGTTATTTGCCGGCGTATGTGGCTCGGACTTTGAGGGAGCCTGGTAGGCCTTTGTGGCATGTTCCGGATGCTCAGCGTCCTTTGAAGGCGCTTTCGCCTAGGGAGGAGCGTGTTTTCCGGAGGATTGCGGCTAGGCGGGAGATGATTGCTCGGGAGATTGCTGAGATATGTGAGCGGTTGTTGAAGGATGTTAAGCCGTTTCGGCTTAAGCCTGAGCCTCGTAAAAGGAAGAGGAAAGTGGAGGAGGTGAAAGGGCAGGATGGAGAAGGAGGAGGAGTTGTTGGATAGTCTGTTGGATTTCTGCACGGCTGTTGAGGCGGCTGTGGTTCAGCTTAAGAGAAATCTCTTTGATTTAGCTGTGAAGGCGAATGATGCTAAGTCTGTGTGGGATGTTGCTAATGTCAAGTGGGAGAGGGTGCAGGGAGAGCGAGGTGAGTATGAGAGGGCGTCTTGCGAGTTGAATGCCGGTAACAAGGATTTCGATAACATGTTGGCGGATTTGAAGGCGCATGGTGGTAAAATGCGGAAAGGCGGCTATTTCTTCTGGTTGTTTGAGTTTTCGGATAAGCCGGTTGTAGGGCGTAAACCGGTTAGGAAGGCGGTGCAGTGATGACTAAGTATAAGTCATGTTTCGGCCGCTTCCTCTTTTACCCCGCTGTCGTTTGTCAGCGGTGCCGCGTTTGGCGTGAGTGTTTAGCTTCAAGTAGGGAGGTGAAAGAGTGAGTTATGATGACGTTTTGTTGAACAGGTTGAAAGCCGTGTTTTTCGGAGATAAAAATCCCATTTTTGATCCAGTGTGGTGGCTTCTTGTCTGTCCAGTGTGTGGGAAAACGATGTTGGCGCCGCCGAACGTTTTCTGTGTCCATGTTGCGGAGGATCACGTGGCTGAGTATGTTGTGGACTCCGAGAACGTCACTTGGAAAGAAGCGCGGGAAATTGTTAATGTGGATGATGTTTTAGGGCTGGGGTTGCCTGGAATGAAACATGACGATGCAGACTGGAAAATGCATATAGAACTTGTGAAAATCCTTGATGTTTTAGCCGGCGTCCATATGAAGGGGAGGGATAACTATTTGAATGGAAAGGGGAAGGCTAAATCTAATGAGTGTTGAAGAAGGGCCTGTTGTTAAGCCGATTTCGCAAAAACTTATCCTCTGGAAATGTAAACGTTTAGCTTTGGAGATTTTGAAGAGGAAAAGTGGCGGATATGACGAGCGGTGAATACTTGTTTTTAGCCGTCGCCTTGATTATTTTCATTTTGATAGCTGGCTGGAGAGGACGGAGACATGGAAAAGTTGATTCAGAAGCAAAAGAAAAGGCGAAAGTTCAAGCGTAGAAGCCTTGAAAAGAAGTTTCTAGAGTCGGAATTGAAGCTTAGCCGTCTCCAATTAAAATTTGAAGTTAAACGTTATAAAATGCTTCGTGAAATGGAACGCCTTGAAAAGAGGCGTGATTTGCAATATATTGTGTGAAAGCTTATGGGCTTGTATGAACAGCTAGCTGAAAATTTTCCGGAAGAGCTGACAGATTTCGGCCTATGCCTCTTAGTTCCAGTTTCAGCCTTCCGGCCTGAATGGAATGAACAGCTTAGAAGTGAAGGCGTTAAAGTTTTTCAGCAGTCATATAATGGGCGAATGTTCTTTTTCCTGAAAAAGCCTGACAGTCAAAGCGTAGAGGCTCAGCCTAAGCTTGAACCTTCAAAACAGCCTCTTAAACCAAAACGTTTTGAATGGAATGAGGAAATAGCTGGAATCGTTGAGCAGTTGCGGAGGCAAGGGTTAAGCCATCGTAAAATAGCTTTAAAGCTCAAGGAGATGGGTTTCAATGTTTCCCCAACAACTATTCATAGAAAATTAAGACGGTTAATTCAAAAGGTTAGAAACGATGATAAGGATAGTTTAACGGTTATGGATTCGCTTGGAGAGTTAATCTCTGTTTTAAATCTCCTTTATCCAAAATATCGCCTTGCATGTAAAGTTCTGCTTCAAAACTTCCAAGTTTTTCTAGAAGGAGAAAAAGAGGGGAAGCTGAAAGGCTTTACTTGACGGTTCAGGTTCCGCGTCTTGCTCCGCCGCCGAGTCCGCCGAAAGCGCCGAGAATGAAGGCGATGATGCCAATCGCGGCCAAAACAATGATGCCTATGGCCGCTAGTTGTAGGCCTGTGAAAGCGTTGGCAATAGCCTGACTGGCCGTAGTGTTAGCTACACCAGTTAAACCCAAAGCTCCTATAGCATTTTGAAAGTTGCCTAGAATAAGCACAGCCGCAACGATGATGATGGCTAAAGTTATCATCATAACTAAATCGCCGATGCCCATGCTTTTAAACCTCAAAAAGCTTGAAGACACAGCCAATATATAAGCAAAGTTAAACTTTTCCCATGGAAG
>CALJDG010000105.1 GCA_938023865.1 uncultured archaeon
AAGCCTGAAGTTGTTGCAGCCATGATTAAACGGGCTAAGCATCCAGTGCTTGTTGTTGGGCATAAGGCGGCTGAAACAGACTTTGATAGCGGAAAACTAATAGACTTCATTGTAGAGTTTTCAAAGAAAAGCGGCATTCCAGTTGTAGCGACGGCCCACATGATAGGCGAGTTCACAAAGCGGGACTTTAAACCAGCAGCTTTCATGCCGGCTGTTGACATTGGAAACCGCCTTGTCGACCCAGTTTGGGCTGGGGTTGATGGCAAGGGGCAGCATGACCTGGCCTTGTTTGTGGGGCTCTACTATTACATGGAGTGGACAATTTTGTCGGGGCTGAAGCACTTCGCCCAACACTTGAAGACGATAACTTTAGATAATGTTTATCATCCCCATGCGAGCTGGTCTTTTCCAAATCTTTCCCACGAGGAATGGGTGAAAAACCTTAAAGCTGTAATGGAGAAAGTTTGAAGGAGGCGAAATAGAAAATGAGCATGTTTCAGGACATACCTGTCGATGTGGGCGTAATCTACGAGGGCGAACGTATCCGAAGAAAAGACATGTTTGTGGAACTCGGCGGACCAGACGTTAAAGAGAAATTCGAGCTCGCCAGAGTCAAAAAGCTAGAGGAAGTTGAAGACGGAAAAATAGTCATTATTGGACCGGACATTAAGGACATGGAAGAGGGCAAAACTTACCCGTTCGGCATCCTCATCGAAGTGGCTGGCGCCAAGCTTGAGCCAGAACTTGAAGGCGTTATCGAGAGGCGAATTCACGCCTACTGCAACTATATTGAGGGTTTTATGCACCTGAACCAACGCTATGACATTTGGCTAAGATTAAGCAAGAAGTCCTACCAGAAGGGCTTAAACTCTTTCCAATTTATCGGTAAGGTCTTGCATAGGCTGTTTAAAAGCGAACTCCCGATAATCGAGAAGATGCAAGTAACCTTCATAACCGACGCTGAAAAGGTTAAGGAGCTTTATCCCCAAGCCTTGCAGATTTATGAGGCACGAGACGCGAGGGCTAGGGGTCTTAAAGACGAGGAAGTAGACAAGTTTTATGGCTGTATCCTATGCCAGTCTTTTGCGCCAACCCACTGTTGTGTGATAACTCCTCAGCGTTACTCTAATTGTGGTGCTATAAGCTGGTTTGACGCTAGGGCGTCAGCCAACATAGACCCTAAAGGCCCCATATTTGAAATTGACAGAGGTGCACTGTTAGAACCGGAGAGAGGCGAGTATTCCGGTGTGAACGAGGCTGTTAAGAAGAGGACTTTGGGCGAGATAGCACGTGTTTGGCTTTACACGGCTTTTGGCTATCCCCACACCTCTTGTGGCTGTTTTGAGGGTGTTGCCTTCTACATTCCAGAAGTGGACGGCTTCGGCATAGTCCACAGGGGCTATAAGGAAGTAACCGTAAACGGTTTAGCCTTCTCAACTTTGGCGGATTCTACAGCTGGCGGGCGCCAAGTGGACGGTTTCCACGGCATATCCATCGAGTACATGCGTTCTCCAAAGTTTCTGCAAGCAGATGGAGGCTACAAACGTGTGGTCTGGATGCCGAAGGAAGTGAAAGAACGCGTTAAAAACTTCATCCCGCCAGAGCTTATGGACAAAATCGCCACAGAAGAAGACGCCAAAACCATCGATGAACTGAAAGCGTTCCTGAAAGAGCGAAACCACCCGGTTGTCGAACGCTGGAAAGAGGAGATTATAGCCGTTCCGGAGGCTGTCCCGGCAGAAGCCGCTGCTGAAGTGCGGGAAGAGGCGCCGGCGATGGTGCCAACAATCACCGCTGCCACTTTGCCAATAACTGCTGGCGGATACAAAATCATACTGAAGGACGCCAAAATCTACGCCAAACGCGTCATAATACGCTCTGTCAAAAGCGAGAAAACTGAAAAAAGGTGAAAGAAGCTTGGCTGAAAAGAAGGAAGAAACAGCTTTAGGGTTAAAACTGGACTCTCGACTGCTGGAGCTTCTGGCAAAACTTCAAGAGGTTGAGCTTGAAGACTTTGAAATGGAGGTTGGCGACCTAGAAATTTGGCTTCAACCCGGCGCCGTGACAGCCCCAGTGATTGCACCGCCAAAAGTTGCCCCACCGGTTAAGGCTAAACCCGCACAGATAATCGAGGCTGAATTTATTCCGCCTGTTGAAACCTATCCCGGAAGGGTTGTAGAAGTTAAGCTTGGAGCCACAAAAAGCGAAGGTGGAACAAGGGGCAAAACAGTGGTTATTGGGGGCGAAACCACCCCGGCCTTCTACACCTTTGAAAGGCCAACACCACATCCGCCGGTCATATCCTTGGACGTTTTTGACATGGAGGTTCCGCTAGCTAAGGCTGTGAAGATGCATGTTAAGGATGTTTTAGGCGACCCGGCAGCATGGGCTAAACTGGCTGTTGAAAAGTTTGGCGCAGACATGATAACCATCCACCTAATCAGCATCGACCCCCTTGTTAAGGACGCCTCACCCAAAGAGGCTGTTAAAACCGTTGAGGCTGTTGCACAAGCAGTGGACGTGCCACTGGTAATCGGAGGCTGCGGCGACCCAGTTAAGGACGCAGACGTATTCCAAGAAGTTGCCGAAGCCTTCGCTGGCGAACGCTTCTTAATTAGTTCTATTACGCGTGACATGGATGTTGAGCGTTGCGCCAAGTTTGTTAAGAAGAACGGGCATGTGACCCTTTCATTCACACCTATGGACTTAAACTTGGCTAGGGAGCTGAACCGCAGGTTATACGATTACCTGCCTAAAGAGGACATCGTCATGGACTTGACAACGGCAGCTTTGGGCTACGGTTTAGACTACGCATTTACCAACATGGAGAGAGCTCGCCTAGCAGCTTTGATGGGCGACCCAGAACTGGCTCATCCCATGTCATCTGGAACAACAAACGCTTGGGCAGCCCGCGAAGCCTGGATGAAGATGGCTCCTGAATGGGAGCCCCGCGAGCTTCGGGGACCATTATGGGAGGTTGTTACGGCTTTAACGCTTTTGTTGGCCGGCGTTGACCTTTTCATGATGATGCATCCAGCGGCTGTTAAGACAGTAAAGGACGTTATAGCCCAGTTTATGGGTGGCAAGTCTGGCAACGCTAATGGGCTTGTGGAGTGGGTTGCCGCAAAATTTTAGAGGTTTAATGGGGGTTTAAGCGCATTGAGTGAAAGGGAAGCGAAAGGAAAGATTGGTGTTAAGGAGCTAAGCCCAATAGACGTTTACAAGCTTCTGCCCCGCACAAACTGTAAGGAGTGCGGCGAAGAAAACTGCATGGCTTTCGCCACAAAAGTCGTCAACCGCGAAGTTCCAATAGAAAAATGCCCGCCCATATTGAAGAAGGAATTTGAGAAAGCCTACAATCAGCTTAAGGAGATGCTAAAACCAGCCATAAAAGAGATTGCTGTTGGCACTGGCGAAAGAGCTGTTAAAATCGGCGGAAAACTTGTCATGTACCGCCATGAGCTCACATACTTCAACCCAACAGCCATAGCCATAGACGTCACAGATGAAATGCCAGAAGATGAAATCCTAAGCCGAATTAAGCGGGTTGAAGAATTCCGCTACGAGTATATCGGGCAAATCTTAAAATTGGACATGATTGCCGTTCGCTCCACCTCCAACGACCCCGACAAGTTTAAGGCAGCGGTCAAGAAGGTGGCTGAAAACACCAAACTGCCCATGATTTTGTGTTCGCTGAACCCAACGGTTTTAGAAGCTGGCTTGATGGCTGCGCCCAAAGCGCGACCGCTATTATACGCGGCTACTAAGGATAATTGGAGGGAGATGGCTGAACTAGCCCTAATGTACGACTGTCCACTAACAGTTTTTGCTCCCAACAACCTTAAGCTTTTGAGGTCTTTGGCGAAAACGCTTCTGGAATATGGCGTAGAAGACCTTGTTCTGGATCCGGGAACATTTGCTGGCGACGGGTTGGCTGACACGCTTAACAACTTCACTATGATAAGGCGTTTAGCCTGCAAGCAAGGCGATGGGCTTTTAGGCTTTCCGTTGCTGGGCGTTCCCATGGCTGTATGGCTTGACAGCTCTGGAGTAGCCCCAGAAATCGTAAAGTGGCGAGAATCCTATTTGGCTGCTATGCTCATAGTACGTTTTGCCGACATCCTCATAATGCACAGTCTAGACGGATGGGCTCTCCTGCCCAACACCGTTTTGAGAGCCAACATTTACACGGATCCCCGCAAACCAGTAGCAGTAGAACCAGGATTAAAAGTGTTTGGCACTCCGGACGAGAACTCGCCGGTTATGTTTACAACCAACTTCGCCCTAACCTATTACACAGTGGCTTCAGACATAGAATCAGCAAAAATAAACGCGTATTTGCTGGTAGTGGACACGGAAGGCATAGCCGTAGACAGCGCAGTAGCCGGAAGAAAACTAACAGCGGAAAAAGTAGCCGAAGCCCTAAAGGCTTCAGGCATAGAGGGCAAGGTGAAACACAGAAAACTCATAATTCCAGGAAAAGCGGCACGCCTAAGCGGAGAAATCGAAGAACTAAGCGGATGGCAAGTCCTAGTTGGACCGCGAGACTCCTCCGAAATACCAAAATTCCTACAAGAAAAATGGCAAAACCAATAATGTCCTCCATCTTTTAAAACTTCACTCTTCTTGCACTTTGTTTCCGCATTAGGGGCAAAAATCGAATTTTTTTAAATTTCCTTTCCGCACTCAAGACATGTAATTGGCTTTAATTCGTAACCACATTTTGGGCAGACTTCAAAGTCTTCTTCTAATTCCTCACCGCATTCTGGGCATTCTAAAACTCGAATTTCCTCGTATTCTTTTATCACGGGCTTTACGCTATGTCATTCGTGGTTTATAAAGCCTCAAGTATTCAGTGGTTGTTGGGAATATTGTCCTAACTCTTTCGTGGCGTTTTTTGGCGTTTATGGCGTTTTCCAGCATTGTAAAGGCTCTAGGTGTGCTGAACCTTTCTGTTTCGCCGTTCTCTCTTCTCCGCGTTATTTTTATGCAGTTGTCTACTATGCAGTTTAGAACGCATGCGCCACAGTATATGCACAACTCTTCCATTATTCCAACCTCTCCAGTAGCCCGCCAAAACAAGGCGTTTGTGGGACAAGCCTTAATGCACAATTTACATTCAACACCCTTACATGTCCGCTTATCTATCGATATGCTTCCACCAACAAAGAATTCCTTAACACCTAAAGGTGCGAGAAACTCTTCGCGACGCTTTCGTTTTTCCTTCTCGCTGTTTTCAACAAGCAGGCTGAAAATATCTAATGATGCGAAACTGCCGGGCATGTCTTTGGTAGTCATTTTATTCATCTTGGCTTTGCTTTTTAAGACAGTAATAGCCTTTTCAAGATTATAACTATTTTATTCAATAAAAACCAATGTATGCGTTAGACTTCTTTGGAAATAACTTAGAGCTATGAGCTTATATACTAAAAATAGTCAATTTCACCGCAAAGAATATAGCAAAATCAAACCATTTTCCTTCGAATGAAAAGGGAAGGCCAATGTGCGAATTTAAAGTTATCTTAAACGAAAAAGAAGTTTGGAACGACGTCGTCTATGCAAAAGCTGAAGGTGGAAAAATAATACTTAAGGATGTTTCCGGACAAACAAGGGAGTTTAAAAACTGCAAAATAGTTGAAGTGGACGTAAATACAACCCGCCTCGTGTTGGCCCAATAAACTCGAACCTCATCCACTATGAAGCAAAACAACAAGAAAGCCAAAAACCAGGCCGAAAGCTATCGGGAAAGGCAACCCTGGAAAAACTCCGCCCTTCTCAAGCATTTTAAAAGCCAAAAAGCAGCCTAACAAAATGCCAGCCAAAGAAGCTAGACAGGGCAGTGAGCCAAAATAAATGAGCATGTGCCCGACAAGCATAGAGTAAAAGGTTAAGTCGCCAAGCCCCACGTGAATATCCCTAAAAGAGAAGCTTAGACCCTTAAACTTATCCAATCCCTCATGGGCAATCTTGCCCACAGGTCCACGAAAGACAGCGAAGGCGTCATAAACGGCCAGAAAGCACAAAATGAGAACAGTGCTTAAAGTTGGAACACAAGCCCCCAAGAAAGCTCCAAGGGCGCCACCCAACAAGAGCACAATAAAATCGCCAACCCAGCTGCGAGTCTTAAAGATTATGTAACAAGTAAGCACCGTTAGAAATGCTGACATGGGAACTACGATCTCGATGAACGAAAAGCCGAGAAGCCCTAATGCGGCGGAAAAGTAAACAAGTGATAGGAAAAAAGCGGCTAAAGCTAAAGAGGAACCAATAACAACTGCAATAAGCCTATCTCGCTTCTTCTTTAGAAGAAAGAACAAAACTGTGGCGCCAACCCCAACCAAAACAACAAAGTATAAGGCGTTTCCAAGGGAGCCAGCCGGATTTTCTGAGAACGGAGTAACATTGTAAAGTTCAATAGGCGAAACAAACAAGACATAGGCGCATAAAACTCCAACGAGCAAGCTCGTCAGTACAGGAGACAGATGAATTAAACTAACTCTAAAGCCATCTTCACCCAACTTACCACCAGACCTTGATAAGGTTCTAAGCATTAAAATGCATTTATCAGTAGAATAAACTTTTCACGATGAGTTTGAATTTAGATTTCAACTAAATATGCTATATATGACCTAATAATCTATAAATGCTTTATATTTTCGGCTGCAAAATATCACTGCCAGTGAAATCCACATGCTTGTAACTAACAAAGAAATATTAATAAAGGCTCAAAAGGCAGCCTACGCTATAGGGGCCTTCAACATCCAAAATCTTGAAAGCCTATTGGCAGTTGTGGACGCCGCGGCTGAAGAAAGATCGCCAATAATAGTGGCGGTTACTCCAGGAGCCATAAAATATGGTGGACTAAACTATTTGGCAAGACTTGTCAAAACAGCAGCCGAAACCATGCCGGTGCCAATATCGTTACACCTCGACCATGGGGAAGACGTAGAAACTGTAAAAAAATGCCTCGAAGCGGGTTTCACATCCGTGATGATTGATGGCTCCCACTTGCCCATCGAAGAAAACATTGCATTAACGAGGCGTATTGTAGATATATCCCATCAAAAGGGCGTCTCGGTTGAAGGAGAGCTTGGAAGGCTTGCTGGCGTGGAAGAGAAGACGGTTGAGGAGAGGAAGGCTGTCCTAACGGATCCGAGGGAAGCGGAAGAATTTGTGAAACGCACAAATGTGGACGCGTTGGCTATTTCAATAGGCACTTCGCATGGCGCCTACAAGTTTAAGGGCGAACCCCAACTTGATTTCGAGAGATTAAAGCAGATACGAGAAAGGGTTGAAGTGCCATTGGTGCTGCATGGTGCCTCAAGCGTTCCGCAATGGATAATTGAGAAAGCCACAAAATATGGAGCAGAGCTGGCCGGAGCGAAGGGCATACCTGAAGATCACATTAGAAAGGCAATTTCGCTTGGGATAACAAAGATAAACATAGATACAGACTTAAGACTAGCTTTTACAGCCACGGTCCGCGAAGTCTTAATGAACTCGCCCAAAGAGTTTGACCCCAGAAAAATCTTGGGACCTGCAAAAGAAGCCATGAAAGAGGTTGTTAAGGCAAAGATGCGCTTATTTGGGAGTTCTGGAAAAGCGTAAAAATTGAAGTGTGAAGCAAGATGCGGATAGGTGTTTTAAGTGGTGGAGGAGATGCCCCGGGAATAAACGCTGTTATAAGGGCTGTTATTAGGCGGGGAATACAAACATACGGGGACGAGATTATAGGCATAAAGGAAGGCTGGCGTGGGCTGCTGGAAAGCGCACTGGTTCCGTTGGACTTTGAGGCTGTGGCTGGCATACTTCCAAGGGGAGGCTCAATCCTTGGAACTTCTCGGACAAACCCCTTTAAGCGCGAGAGGGGTCCGGAACAAATAATTGAAAGCGCCAAAAAAGCTGGTTTGGATGTCGTTATAGCTATTGGCGGAGATGACACCTTAAGCGTTGCTCATAAGATGGCTGATTATGGCCTTAAATGCGTCGGTGTTCCCAAAACAATCGATAACGACTTAGTGGAAACAGACTACACTTTCGGTTTTCACACGGCTGTGGCCATAGCAACAGAAGCACTAGACAAGCTCCACAGTACAGCAGAAGCTCATAACCGTGTCATAATCCTAGAAGTTATGGGACGCTACACGGGGCACATAGCCCTAGCGGCCGGGCTTGCTGGTGGGGCAGACGCCATCCTAATACCAGAAAAGCCATTTGACATAGACGAAGTCTGCGAATACATTAGGCGAAGGCAAAAACGCGGAAGAAACTTCAGCTTAATAGTGGTGGCTGAAGGCGCCAAACCGAAGGGAGGAAAGGAAATAGTTTACAGCGAACGCATAGACGAGTTCGGCCACATAAGTCTAGGGGGAATAGGCTATTACTTGGCTAAGGAGATTGAACAGCGAACAGGCATAGAAACAAGGGTGGTTGTTTTAGGGCACTTGCAGCGGGGCGGTTCACCAACAGCCTTCGACCGCATACTAGCCACAAGGTTCGGAGTGGCAGCCGTAGACCTAGCCCACGAGGGAAAGTTCGGCTACATGGTGGCGCTTAAAGGAAACCAAATCGTGCCAGTGCCACTTAAGGACGTTGTTGGCAAGAGAAAATCAGTTGACATTGAACTTTACGAACTTGCCAGCGTGTTTTTTGGCTAAGTTGCGAGAGTCCTGGCCAAGCTCAGCAGCCGTGTGTCTAAGGGCTTTTCTCTACTGCACGTTTCTTCTAGGCTTATACTTTTAATTTCGCCCTTCTGCAAACCAACCACACATTTTCCAGCATTGCTAGCCAATAAATTAACAGCCTCGTTTGCAAATAAACTCGCTAAAAGTCGGCTTCTGGCGGTTGGGCTTCCACCCCGCTGGGCATAGCCAACAATGCTTAACCTAACCTCTGCTCCCGTGTTAACCTCAATTTCTTCGGCTATTCTGCGGGTGTCGCCAACACCTTCAGCTGCCACAATAATTCCGGACCGTTTACCCTTAGCCGCATTCTCTTTAACTGTTCTGAAAATATTCTCCATGTGTACGGGAACCTCTGGAATCAAAATGACTTCGGCGCCAACAGTCAAGCCCACGGTTAAAGCTAAAAAGCCTCTTCGACGTCCCATAACCTCCACAACAAAGACCCTTTCATGGGATATGGCGGTGTCCCTAATCTTATCAATTTCTGCAACAGCCGTATTAACGGCCGTGTCAAAACCAACAGTCTCATCCGAGCCGTAAACATCGTTATCTATAGTGGCTGGAACACCAATTATTAAGACGTCTGTTTCACGGCTGAGCTCTAAGGCACCTCTGAAAGAGCCCTCCCCACCGATGACAACGAGCCCATCCACATTGTCAGCGACAAGATTATCAGCAGCCCTTCTGATGCCTTCCCGCGTTTTAAACCCTGGACAACGAGAAGTCAAAAGGATAGTGCCGCCCAACTGAATTATTCCGCCGACAGAGCGGGGCGTCAAAAGTCTAAAAAGGTTATTGATTAAGCCTTCCCAGCCTCTCTCAAAACCCAAAACCCTAAAACCTAAGGCACTAGCCAAACGCGTAACTGCCCTAATAGCCGCATTCATTCCCGGAGCATCACCACCGCTAGTAATGACACCTATGGTCTTCATTCCAGTCGCCTTTTAAATGGTAAGACAGTTTAGCTCAAAGATGCTTTACAACCAATAAAAATTTACTCAAAGCCACCACGAAAATATCATATATTTGCTCAGTAAATCATGAAGTGTTGTCTGAGATGATAGCTTGCCAAAACCTCCATGTAACCTACAAGTGGCGTCAAAAACCAGTTCTGAAAGGAGTTAATGGAAGCTTTAAGGGCAAATCCCTTATTTTAGGTCCAAATGGCTCGGGCAAAACCACTCTATTTAGGGCGATATGCGGCTTAACAAATATCGCCTCTGGAAAAATCCTGATAGATGAAAAGTCTGTTGAAGAAATCTACGCCACAAAAGGCGTTGTTTCAGCAAACTTCCAAGAAATCTACACGCTTCTTGACGTTAAAGCCTTTGACCTAATTAGGCTTTACACAGACCTTTCAGAAGGAGACCCTCAACTTGCCTTCAGAATCATCGAGGACTTCGGCATAGATTTACGCTTCCTCAAGAAAAGGAAACTAAGCGAATTATCTTCTGGGCAAGCAAAAATATTTTGCACATCCCTCTCATTGGCAATGAAGGCTAAACATGTTCTGCTCGACGAACCATTTGAGGAACTCGACCCGGCACGGAAGGGAAGAATGGTCAAACACCTAAACGATTACGATGGCATAATTCTCATAAACACCCATGAAACTTGGCTGTTAAAAAACCTGCAAGACTGGGAAGCCTTCCTGATGTTTGAGGGAAACCTCTACGGACCATTGTCGGTTAAGGACCTTTTAGAGGCAAGGATATCCACAACTGAAGAGCCCGACGCCCTACTGCAGTTAAGACTTCCAAATAAGACCATAAGTATAGTTAGGGAAAGACGCAGGGGAACACTGCTCACAAGCCTCGAAAACCTCGATAAAATATACGAAGTTGCAGGAGGCTAGCAACTTTGACAAAATATCTTTGGATGAACGCCAAATCGCTTTTAACAAATCCTTACCTACTCTTTTGGTCTATTCTCTTTATTGAATTTTGGGTTTTCATGTGGGCATACGTCTTCGGCAACTACGTGCCCCAAATTGAGGAGGCTGTAAGATTCTATACAGCCACAGCCTTTGGAAATCTACTGATGCTTTCTCTGTCAGCCGCAGCCATAACAATAGCGTCAACATTATTATACGGATCAAAATCCATCCGCTACATCACCAAATACACTAAACTTTCCCCAGCACGCTTCCTAATAGAGAACTTTGCATCTGCACTAATCGTCCTTTTAATTATTTCTGTAGTAATGTTTCTATCCGTAGCGGGTTTGTTCTACGTGAAATTCGGATTCGCCATCATGCCAGCTAACGCCGCTGGACTTTCTCTCAGCATACTCTTAGGAGCAGTTTTCATTTATGCACTTGCATTCTTCCTAAACTCCATAGTTGTTGTTCTGAGGTCGCCAAGATCAGCCTCCTTCATTTTCTTTCTCCCCCTCATACTTGCCTTTACTGCTTACGCATCCCTATGGATTGACTTCGGAAACCTAGCCTACATCTCCCCATTCAACTGCATAGTCTCAATATGCTTTTACCATTTCTCTGGAAAGGCTCCACCCACTGGCGCACTAACATCAGCACTTCAGAATAGACACAGATTAATTGACATAAACATAGCGTTAGCCTCCATCATAGCATGGTCGATAATCCTCATAGCGTTGAACGTTTTTCTACTGAGAAAAATGAGAGGTGTCAGTATAGAAGAAATAAGAACCGCCTAAAACAGGCTTAAAAAACTTAAATTTGAAAAGCGACGAGATGGCTTAACATCTTTAGGGTGGAAATATGGAAGCCACTTACATCATTGTGCTTTTAACGACATCCAGCAAAAAGGAAGCGGAAAAAATTGCAGACACGCTGTTGGCTGAAAAGCTAATTGCATGTGCCAACATAATAGGTCCGGTGCACTCGCTTTTCTGGTGGCAAGGAAAAATAGACAAAGCCGCGGAACACTTGCTCTTAATGAAAACATGCATAGACCGTTTCGAAAAACTTTCTGAAAGGGTTAAAGCCCTCCACAGCTACCAAATCCCAGAAATAATAGCCATGCCAATAGTGGAAGGCTTTAAGCCGTACATGGAGTGGCTTGAAAGTAGCCTTAAATAGTTAGTATTTTCCCGATTGCATTGCGGAAATGTCAAAGTATTTAAGGCGATTTACGGACTACTTATATTAGGTTCAACAATGGGTTTCACATACGTTAGGGTGAAGGTGGCTAATCCCCTAACTCCGACGAGGTTGGAAGATGTTGAATTATTGTAGATAGCGGCGCCGTTTTCACTTCCATACCAGGCGAAGTTCTAAAGAGTTTAGGTTTAAAGCCTGTTGACCGTGAAAAGCTTAGGGTCTACGGCAGAGCATTTGTTGAACGAGAGATTGGGTGGGCTTTAATCGAGTTTGGAGGCAAACGCAGGGTTGTACCCGTGATTTTCGGAGAAAAGGAGGATACCCCAATACTTGGCGCAACAAGTTTGGAGTCTCTGGGTTTTCAAGTTGACCCAGTGACCAAAAAATTGAGGCCAATAGAATTTTTAATGATATAGAGAAGTGCGGTTATAGATCGTGGGAAAAATAGAGGAATATTTAGAACAGAATTAAGTCGAACTGGTTATCCGCTAGAAATTGCCATCGCATCCATACTTAACAAAACAATATTGTAATTGCTAACGGATACTTCTTTGATTGGGGATGAGCATAAATTATAGTAAGTCGACAAAGTAAAAATAAGCATCACGTCTTTCTTAACGTAAACTTTTATAGTTTTGTTTTGCTCATGAATGTTTGGCGGTGGGTCTTAGGCGGGGGGCTAGGGGTCCCCTGTACCGTAAACCCTCTATATGACGGGCCGAAAGCTGAGGCTGAGGCGCCCGTGGCCTTCCGCAACCCCACTTCCGAAGCTTTGACTATCCGTCCCTTGGGGCTGGCGGTCGCTGGGCGGCTTCCGTAGGGAAGCCTATTCCTGCGTTTGCCAGGCGAACCAGGCTAGGCCCGGGAGGGAGCAACCTAAGCCTGGACGTTCGGCGCTCAAGGGGATGCGGGTATGAGTGTAGGGTTTGGGGGAGCGGGTGGATTCTAGGCGTCGAACCTCAGTGACCCACCGCCGATCTGTTAGCCTTGTTGGAGTGGCACTATTTGAGCTTGGGTAAAAAGTTCTTATGGGGTGTTTCAGAAAGCGGCTTCCAGTTTGAAATGGGCGATCCTTCTGGCAAGGGCGTAGACACCAACACCGACTGGTTTGTTTGGGTGCATGACGCCGAAAACATTAAGCGGGGCATAGTGAGTGGCGACCTTCCAGAAAATGGCATAGATTATTGGCACTTGTATGCAAAGGACCATGAACTTGCAGAAAAGCTCGGGTTAAACGCCTATAGGATTGGAGTAGAATGGAGCAGAATTTTCCCAAAGGCAACCACAACGGTCCATGTTGGTGTTGAGAGGGCTTCTGACGCTAACGTATCAAATGTAGAGGTGGACGGCAAAGCCATTGAGGAGTTGGAAAAAATGGCAAATAAGGAGGCTTTAAAACATTATAGGCTCATCATAGAAGATTTGAAGGCGAAAGGCTTCAAGGTTTTTGTCTGCCTAAACCATTTCACACTTCCCCTCTGGATCCACGACCCTTTGACTACGCGGGCGTCAAGGCTTAGGCGAGGGCCAAAAGGCTGGGTTGAAGAAACCGCAATAATTGAGTTCGTGAAGTTTGCCGCCTTCATGGCTTGGAGTTTTGGCGATTTAGTTGACAACTGGGCAACCCTAAACGAACCTATGGCTGTCTGCGAGGCAGGCTACATGATGGCACAGTCAGGTTTCCCGCCAGGCATGAACAATTTTATGGCTGCTAAGAAGGCTGCGAAAAACATGGTTTTGGCACATGCCCACGCTTACAATGCCATAAAAAAGTGGGACACTGTAAAGGCTGACAGTGACAGCCCAAGCTCAGCTTATGTTGGTCTTATACACAACGTGATTCCAGCCCATCCCTTCAGCGAAAGCGAAAAGCTAGACGTTCAAGCTGCGAGTTTTATGGACAACTTGCACAACCAGTTTTTCCCACGAGCTGTTGCAGACGGTTGGCTTGATGAGAACCTAAATGGTGTAAAAGAGAAAGGTGAAGTGATGGGCTATTTGGCTAATCGCTTGGACTGGCTTGGCGTAAACTATTACACGCGTTTTGTGATTAAAGGTAAGCGAAACTTGTTAGCTAAGTTGTTTGCTGGAATTTCCGCAGTTCCGGAAATTGTGCCAAACTACGGTTTTGGATGTCAGCCCAAAAGCCAATCAGCCGATGGCAAGCCAACATCAGATATGGGATGGGAAATCTATCCAGAAGGCTTGCTTGAAGCCTTAAAGGCTATGGCGAAATTCGCCAAACCGCTTTACATAACAGAAAATGGGATAGCTGACTCAGAGGATAAGCTCCGATCAATGTTTCTCGAAGACCACATAGCGATTTTGCAAAGAGCCATAAAAGAGGAGAAAATTGACGTTAGGGGCTATTTCCACTGGGCTTTGACGGACAATTATGAGTGGGCTAAAGGCTTCAGGATGAGATTCGGCTTATTCGCAGTGGACCTCCGAGCCAAAAAGCGAATTATGCGAAAAAGCGCAAAAACCTACAAGCAGATAATTGAAGGCACCACTAGTTGATGGTGGAAAATCCAGAGGGGCTAGCACTATTGGTTTTGCGGCAGACAAAACCATATTCGAAAACTCTAAATCTTGTATTTGTAGATTTTAATGTCAACTGGAGCTTGTAAGCATGCCCTTCAACGAGCTTCGCAGGGACTACCTTCTAGACAGATGGGTGGTGATAGCCACAGAAAGGGAGCGCAGACCAACAGACTTCGTAAAAAAGGAAAGAGCCCAAGCCAAAATAAGTGTCTGTCCCTTTTGCCCTGGAAACGAACACATGACTCCGCCAGCACTACTTGTCTATTTGGAATCCGGCGGAAAAATTGAAAGGGCGAAGGATGAAGACGATTTTAGGCATAAAAACTGGGTTGTCCGTTGCTTTCCGAATCTTTTCCCAGCCTTCAGCCCACCACAAGAAGCACCGAGCAAGAGGAAAATCATGAAAAGTCGCAACTCGGCTTTAGTTGACGCTATTGGCCATCACGAGGTTTTGGTGGAATCGCCAGACCACGATGAGCATCCATCAGATGCGCGGCTAACCCAACTAGTCCACGTTATAAACGCTTATTTGGATAGGCTCAGCGAGCTTTCCGCAAAACCGTATGTGCGTTACGTCTCCATATTTCGGAACCATGGATCAGAGGCTGGGGCTTCGCTTTCTCACGCCCACAGCCAAATAATAGCAACACCCTTCACGCCAAAAATTGTCAAAGAGGAATTGGCTGCTAGCCTCCGTTACTGGCGTAAAAACAATAGTTGCATCTTCTGCGAAATCATGGAAAAAGAAGGAGACAGCCCACGGTTTATAATGGATAACCAAAACTTTCTAGTTTTCGCGCCCTACGCAAGCGTTAATCCTTTAGAGTTTTGGATATTCCCAAAAAAGCATGAAGCTTCCCCCCTTAAGCTATCCAAGAAGGAAAAAGAAAACTTTGCAAAAACTTTAAAGACATGCCTAAGCGCGCTGAAAAACCTCTTAAACGATCCACCCTATAATTTCGGTCTCCACATAGCCATGGAAAAAGCCGCCAGCCCCCACTATCATTGGCATGTAGAGGTTTACCCAAAACTCGCCATATGGGCTGGATTCGAAAAAAGCACAGGCATGTACATCAACACTGTTTCTCCAGAAACAGCCGCAGAAAGCCTAAGAGAAGCCATTTCAGTCTAAAATGTTGAAGATTTCCCTTTCAAATTGCGGTCTAAAATAGAGAACATCTTCAACATAGGCCCTTAACGGCTCAGCCACGCTCCAAGCTTGGGCTACGCAACCTCCAACCTTGTGGGGTTGGTCACCATCATAAACTTCGCTTATGGCTCCAAGACCAGCCACAAAAACTTGTGTTGTTAAAAGTGGCGCGAGAAAACTTCTGAAGGCATATTCCCGTGTGTACTCGCCATAACCCTCAGTTTTCAAATAAGCTTTCACAAAAGGTCCTAGAAGCCAAGGCCAAACAGCACCGTTGTGGTAGGCTAGGTCTCTACTTCGTCTGTCTCCACGGTAAACGCCCACATATTTTGGGTCGCTCTTTGAAAGAGTTCTTAAGCCAAAGGGTGTTAAAAGCTCGCGGCGCACAACTTCAATTACCTTATCACTCTTCATTTTGTCAAGCATTGTGAAATCCAACGCCACTGCAATAATCTGGTTAGGTCTGATGGAAGGGTCACCAAAACCTTGCTCATCGATAACATCGAACAAGCAGCCCCTTTCAGAATTCCAAAACTTTGCATTAAAGCTTCCTTTGGCTTTTTCGGCTAGGCGCGCAAATTTTTCAGCTGTGATCGTCTCCTTGAATTTTCTAGCCAAAATTTCCAATGTTTTAAGAGCGTTATACCATAATGCTTGGACCTCCACAGCCTTGCCAGCTCTCGGCGTTATTGGTTGTCCGTTTATGGCTGTGTCCATCCATGTTAGTTGTGGTCCGTGAAGAATAAGTCCATCATCATCTATGCGGATGTTTGGGCTTTTTCTCTTTTCAAAGTTTTCGACAATGGCTTTCATGTTTTCCCATAGGTTTTTATGGGCGAATTGAAAGTTGCCGGTATACTTCAAATATTGGAGGATGGCGTTCACAAACCATAATGTTGCGTCTACAGCATTGTAAACTGGTTTGGCATCTGCGTCTGATATGAAGTTTGGGATTAAGCCGTTCTTAAAATGCTGATTGAATGTTAGAAAGGTTTGTTTGGCATCTTCAAACCTTCCGGTGACAAGCATAAGTCCCGGCAATGCTATAAAGGTGTCTCTGCCCCAATCCTCAAACCAATGGTAGCCGGCAACAACAGACCTCCAAGATTTTTCAAAGCTTCCAACGATAAACATGTCTGTTGCATAAATAAGCCAGCTGAGCCAGTCTTTTTCCTCAACGCCCTTATGCTCATCGTAAAACCTTTCAAGCAGTTTTTCGCGGCGCTCACACTCGGCATTATACAAATTTTCGATGTCATACATTGTGGCTGGCATTTCATCCGCCACTTCCTCAATGTTTGACTCGTCTTCGCCAGCCACCGCCGTTAACGCAAATCTTTTAGCCGATTTACCCCTAACCTTTATTTCGAAAAATCCCGGCTGGTACCAGTCGTCTAGATAGCTTTCTCCACGATTGTGCTCTTCGCGGAAATAAATCCTTTCAATCCACTTTTCAGTTTGGGTATAAGCTCCATGCGTCGCTTCCAGAATGATTGTCGCTTGTGGCTTTTGTATGTTTATTTTTACTCTTTTATTATATTTTTTCTGGGAGAATTTTGGCTGATTGTGCCACCTATCCAGAACCGAGTGGAAATGTCTACATGTTATGAGCGGAAATACTCGAATTTCAACATCAGCTTTATTATCGTTAATAAATTCGTATATGGCTATGGCGACGTTCTTTTTGTACGGCATTAAAAGAGTTTTTGAAAATACAATATTTTGAATATTGTAGGCGTATTTTGGGAAGGGAGATAAGTGGAATTCTTGGAGTAATTTGTATCCTTTCGGATATATTCCACTTTGAAACTCGTTGGCAGAGGTATGATAAAAAGCGTTTCCAACTTTTATCTCTTCGTCCAGTTTAGCCACGCAAACCCTTCGGTCTCTGGGCGGATGAAAAGCCGCTACGAGAACTCCGTGATACTTCCTGGTATTTATTCCCAAAACGGTTAATGAGGCATATCCCCCCAAGCCGTTTGTTATAATCCACTCTTTTTGCAGCAAGTCATCAACATTTGAGAGAACTTTTTTATCAAGGCTTATGGATGGCGTATATTTTCTCATTTAAGGCATCAGCTTCGCAACGTTCTTCTCTCTTGGTACGGCAAAAAAGTTTGCAACGGGATCGCACTTCGCCCTAAAAAACAAAGCATGGGGCTTTTTCAACTTATGCTCTGTAAGGGTTTCAGCATACCCCATACCTTTGGCGAAAACGATATCTGTCGATTCGTAAATGTTCAGGAACTCGACTGAAACCTCTTTCAAAGCTAAGCCAACAGCATCGGTTCCTGTTGTTATAACTTTATCAGCAATTTTAGTCATGCCAATGAATTCAGCATCCTCAAAGGTTGCATCGTTCATGACTGGTTCGCCCTTTACAGCCACGATGACCGTTAATCCCATGTTTTTAAGTTGCTCAACAACTAGGGTGTCAAAAACTATTTCGCCAGCGTTATCTGTCAAATAAAGGATTGTACTGGAATTTTTTGCAATCTCGTAGATTTTGCTGACATCGTCGATAACTAGGTCTTTTCCAGCATTTTTCAGGTTTTTCTTTAAACCTCTAAATGTAAAACTATGACCAGGAATGTCAAATTCCATGGTGTTGCCGACCATGGCGCAGAGGCAAGCCCTCTTGAACCTATCCTGTTGTGTGTAACCTTCTTCTACAAGTTTCTTGGCGTATGGCAGAAGCTTCAAGGCGTTTTCGTTGCATAGCCGCTTGCTCCTCTTATATGGGTCGTTGTTTCCAGTAACTCTTTTAATTACACGATCCCTTTTCGTTCCCAAATCTGCTGGAACAGCAGAGGGCTTAAACTCCTTACTTAGCATGTATAGGAGCTCCATCATGGACCTAAAACGCAATGCTGGATTGGTTGTTGCCTCTTTAATTTCAGCTGCTCCTCTGCTGATAATACACGCTGCACACTCAGCTTCAACCTTCAAAGGGTTGCTCCCCTAAACCTTTGCTTTTTCAGCAAATTCCAGCAAAACATTATATTGGTCTTTTGCCTTCACAATAGCACTTGCTACTAACACACCCTGAGTTCCAAGCCTTAAGGCTGCTGCCACATCCTCACCGTGGCTTATACCAGCGCCACATAAAATTATAACTTTTAGGTTTACCTTCCTAACGAGTTCGACCGTAGATGTAACAATTTCAGGTCTAGCCTTCGAAACAGGTATGCCCGTTCCAATAAGTTCTGGAGGTTCAACAGCCACTACATCGGGATTCAAGGCTGCCACAGCCGCACTTATGCTCTGGTTGTTAGCGCAGACAACCGAAAAAATCTCAATATTCCGAGCTATTCTTATAGCCGCATCAATATCAGAAAGCTTAAGTTGCCTCTCAGAATGGTTAATAATCGTTCCAACAGCTCCGGCTTCTTTTATGGCTTCTGCTGTGACGTGACCTGTATAGCTTCCAGGCTCTATAGGATCTATATGCTGGGCAAAAACTGGAATTTCCGTAGCATCTGCAACGGCTGCTATATCCGTAAACTGAGGAGCCACACCAATTTGAACTCCAGTTTCGCGGCTAACCTTCTCTGCCTTCCTTGCAAGCTCAACAGCCTTCCTGCCGGTTGCCTCCGAATAAGTCTTAAAGTTGACCAGAATTAAGGGAGCTTTAAGTTTCGAGGACAAAGCTTATTCACCATTAATGCTGGTTTTAGATGCAATAGCCTAATATCCTTTTAGATGAAAGCAAAGAAAAGAAGGGTTTACTTGCTAAGTTTTTCTTCCATGAACGAAGACAGCTGCAGCAATTACGGTTGTCCATAGGCCGCTCTTGTCGCCCGTTGCCGACTGTGTTATATTAGTAGTTTTTATTATAAGTCCACTTGCCCTGAATTGTTGTTTACGTTCATCCCAAGCCGTCTGGGGGTCAAATGGAATCCCCATAGTTGTTGCCAACATTGTTGCAGCTAAATCCTCAGCATAATCTCCAGCTACTTCATCTGTCTGTCCAAAGGAATGGTGTTCTGACAGATAGCCATAATTATTCTTGCCAGATGGTATTGCAACTCCTATCGAGGCTGCTATTAGCCTATGAGGCTCGTTTGTCTGGTTTTTAGCCATAACGACAAAAGTTATTTCGCCAGGCCTAAGCATCTTTAGACCTTTCTCTTTAGGGATGAGCTTGCAACCGGGCGGTATTATGCTTGAAACGTTAACGATGTTACATTGTTGAATTCCTGCATTTCGCAACGCCAACTCGAAGGATTGGAGTTGCTCCTTATGTTTTCCGACGCCTTTTGTTAGAAAGAGGTATTTTGGAATCATTTCAACGTTCGCTGTAAATTATAAAGATTCGCTTAAAAGTTTTATGTTTCAGATAACCGATGAAAATTCTGGGGAAAAAAATAACAGAGGCTAAAGCATATCTCTTTCTAGGTTTGGTGAGTTGCCCGCCTATCGAAGCGTGTTTAAGGATGAGGCGAAGCTTGACATAAACTATGTTCCAAGCAGACTTCCTCACAGAGAGGCTGAAATAAGACTGCTGACAGAATTTTTCAGCTTCGCGCTGTCCACTCCGAAGGAAATGACCCAAAGAGTCTTAATAGTGGGGAATGTTGGAACAGGGAAAACAGCCCTTTCCCAAAGGTTTGGAGCTGACATAACCCGGCAAGCCAAGCAGAGAGGAATAAACCTTAACTATATTCATGTGAACTGTCGCCAGTATCGCGGAAGCCTATTCCTCATACTAAACCATGCAGTTTCGTTTTTCCATCCGACATTCCCGAAACGTGGCTTTTCAGCAGAGGAGCTTCTAAACATTTTCTTGCAAGTTTTGGATGAGCAGAACGCCTATGCCATCATAGCTTTAGATGAGTTTGAAAGCATGGTTGAGAAGAGCGGTGCCGAACCGGTTTACCAGCTTACGCGCCTACAAGAGGCGAGGCTCGGCAGACCTCAGAGGGTTTCCCTCATATGCATAATGAAAAGCTTAAGAGCTATTGAAGGGCTTGATCCAAGCACTAGGAGTACATTACAATCTAACATAATAAGCCTTGAACCCTACAGATACGAACAACTTGTGGATATTGTAAGAGATAGGGTTCAACTAGCCTTCAAACCATTAACCGTACAAGAAGAAACCGTTTGCCTCATCGCAGAACTTGCCCATTCAGAAGGTGGGAATGCTCGCTTTGCTATAGAACTCTTGTGGAGGGCTGGCAAATATGCTGATGCTGAAGGTTTTGACGCTGTGACGCCAGAATGTGTTAGAAAGGCTGTTTCAAGCATATATACGGTTGCAAGGAAAGGCGACCTTGCTGGATTGAGACTGCATGAAAAGCTCCTTTTGCTCGGCTTAGCACGCTTCTTTAAGGAAAATGATGATAGGGCTTATGCCTCTCTAACAGAGGTGGAACAAGCATATGCAGTTGCATGCGAGGAGTTTGATTTGCAACCCTACACTCACACGCAGCTTTGGAAATACTTACAAGTGCTTTCAGCCATGGGCATAATTAAGAAAGGCGTCTCATCAGCTGGTCATCGGGGAAGAACTACGCTCATATGCCTTCCTAGAATTCCGGCACGAGAGCTGGAAAGGGAGTTGATTACATTGTTGGAAAGGGAAATTGAAGACAAGTGATGCAATAAGCACATATGTCTCTTTATACATTTCATTCTTTTGATGTTAGGCGGTATGTGCAATGATGGCTAACTGTCCCCTATGCGAACTAGACCTTCGAAAGGAGAAAGTTTTCTACGAGGATAATTCCTTCATTGTTCTGCGAACTAAAAATCTTAAGGGACACAGGGAGAGAATCATGATAATTTATAAGCGACACCAGCACACGATCCCGTACAAGGCTTATGAACGTGCCTTAAACGTGATATCTCAGATTGGACGCGAAGTCTTCAAATACGCGCCGAAATTTGTGATTCTTGACTGCACCTTCGCCACCATAAATGACCATTGGCACTTGGTGGCTTCAGACTTAGATCCAAAAAGCGAAGACTTCGACCAGATACTGGCAACAAGATGGATTAAAGTTGTGGACAACATATATCAAGACCAAACTTAAATAGGGATGCCGCCAAACTTTCATGCAACATGCAAGTAGAAGATGTTCTTGGAAACAGACTTCGCTTAAAAATTTTGAAAATTCTTAACCAGATGGGAGAGTTAAACGTTTCAGAAATAGCTAGAAGAGTGGGCGCAAACCACAAAACAACCATGAAACACTTAAAAATCCTCGAAGATGAAGGGATCCTCCACTGTAAAGGGTTTGGAAGGATCCGCTTATACCGCTTCGCCGTAAACTCTGCAAAGGCTATGGCCGTACAAAGCCTAATCGAAAACTGGGGAAAAACCAAGTGATCGAAAAGGCCTTTCAGAACTATTAAATAAGCTGGCTTTCTAAACTATGAAGGGGGCCGTGACTTAGGTGGCTATGGTTGACATAACTGGAAAGTCAAAAGTTTACCGTGAGGCAACAGCCACCGGGAGAATTAGACTTAAACGTGAAACTATAAATTTAATAAAAGATGGAAAAATCGAAAAGGGCGATCCATTTTATACGGCTAAAATTGCCGGTACACTGGCGGCAAAAGAAACGAGTATTTTAATACCTTTCTGCCACCCGCTACCCTTAACGAACGTAAAAGTAGACATTAAAATCCTAGATGATTTCACCGTTAAAGTTTCTTCCACAGTTAAAACCGAAGCTCAGACAGGCGTGGAGATGGAGGCTCTAGTGGCAACGGCCATAAGCCTTCTAACAATATGGGACATGGTAAAACAGTATGAGAAAGATGCCGAGGGACAATACCCCTTCACAGTTATCGAGGAAATTCGTGTTGTTAAAAAGGTTAAGGAAACGTCTAGAAATGAGTGAAAGTGCGATTAGGCATAAAGCTGAATCTCCCAAACAGCTTAGTTTTGGAATTTTTGTGGTTAGCACATCTAGATATAGTCAATTAAAGAAAGGCGAAAAATTTAGTGATGAATCAGGCGACTTAATCGAGAAGCTGATTAAGCGTGCCGGGTACACAATTTCTTTTCGGAGGCTTATACCCGACGATGTGGCTCTCATTGAAGATGGCGTGAAGCACGCCCTAGACTCGAATGTTGATGTCGTTATTTTTTGCGGTGGAACGGGCATAGCGTCCTCTGATATAACAATTGAAACAGTTTCGCCGTTTTTTGAGAAAACTTTGCCCGGATTCGGCGAAATTTTCAGATTTTTAAGCTACAGCAAGATTGGCTCAGCCGCGGTTTTATCGAGGGCAGCTGCTGGCGTTACGAAAGGCAAGGTTTTCTTCTGCATCCCAGGCTCCATGGACGCTGCAAGGCTCTGTCTTGAAAAGCTTATATTGCCAGAAGCAGCACACATCGTTAAGCACGCGCGGGAATAACGATGGTGCTAGTTGACGACTACGGACGCCCACTACTAAACCTACGAATTGCCCTTACAAAACCATGTAATTTACACTGCAGTTTCTGCCACGCTGAAGGCGAAGACAAAACAGCCGAAAACGCAACAGAAATGACTACTGAAGAAATTGTGCGCATCTCAAAAATAGCTGTCAGCTTGGGCATCTCAAAAATCAAACTTACGGGCGGAGAGCCGCTGCTCCGAAAGGATATAGCACAAATAGTAAAGGGCTTAGCTTCCATACCAGGCTTAAAGGAGCTTTCAATGACAACCAATGGGACGCTGCTCAAACTTCTTGCCAAAGAGCTTAAGGCGAATGGCTTAAGGCGTGTAAATATAAACTTGCCAACAATTGATAGCGAAACATACCGTAAACTGACTGGCGGCAAGTTGGAAGATGTTTTAAATGGTGTTAGGGCGGCTGTTGAAGCTGGACTTAATCCCGTAAAGCTAAATATGCTCGTTTTAAAGGGAGTTAACGATTGTCAAGTGGCAGAAATGATTAATTTTTCAAGGGAAGCCGGCGCGGTTCTACAACTTATCGAGCTTGAACCAGTAAACATAAGCAGCGAATACTACGCCGCCCATCATAAACCCTTAAATGAATATGAGGAAATGCTAAAGCATAAAGCCATAAAAATAGAAGCCAGAAAATACATGCAAAACCGCCACATATACCACTTGCCAGACGTAAAAGTTGAAGTTGTTCACCCAATAGAGAATACAGATTTCTGTTGGCACTGCACGCGCCTGCGCCTAACAAGCGACGGAAAACTAAAGCCGTGCCTAATGAGAAACGACAACACAGTGGATATCCTGACATTCATTCGAAACGGAGCGACAGATAAAGAACTCGTTGAACTCTTCAAAATAGCTAATAAAAGAAGACAACCATACAATAAACTCAGATACTAAATCATAACGGCTTCTAGAAAGTCTTTGAAATGCGGTCTCCAAAAGGCACCTTAAATACAAATATCACTAATTGTTATATTTGCACTAACCGTTAGACTTATAAGTCAATTATTTTCACTTCAAATCTCTTAACGTTTAGCAACGCGATTGTTGATTTTCCAGTTAAGTACCCGCAAACTTCGCCTGGGTTCACCACCAACGTTTTGCCTTTATCGTAGATTTCAGCTTTATGGGTGTGTCCGTGGACAACCACGTCGAAGTTTCCGTTGTTGATTATAGCCCTTAAAAGTTCTTCTTCGCTTCCGTGAAGTAATGCGATTTTGGCTTTTCCAATATTTATTTCCGCGAAGTTTCCCCTAATTTCCATCCTCTCATTTTCGCTAAACCTTTTCTTTAAAAGTTCTTTGTCTCCATCATTGTTGCCAAAAACCCCTATTAGCTTAGCTTTTAAATCCCTAAACTTCGGTATAACAAAAGGTGCAACGTAATCTCCGGCGTGGAGCACAAGCTCAACATTTTCGATGTTCAACTTTTTTATGGCTTTTTCCACCACAGGCAAATTGTCATGCGTGTCAGCCATTAACCCGATCAGCACTTTTACACGCCTCCTTTAAGGCAATTCTTCAGGTTGAAGATTAAAGGCTTTTCTTATAGAAGGTTTTTCTAGAGAATATTTCGATAATTGTAATAGTGGTTTTTGGGAAACACCGCTTAAAACACAAGTCCGCCCTTTTTATCGTAGAAGGGTTTGTGGAAGAGGAATATTGTGGAAATGAATGTTTGGGGCTCAAACCCGCCGCAGAAGAGGAGAGACAAACTATACATAATTGCTGAAATTTTAGACATAGCTAAGGACGGTGTTTTAAAAACTCAGATTATGTATAGGGCTAATTTGAGCTTTACTCAGCTTAACGATTATTTGGAATTTATGCTAAAAGTCAACCTTATTGATAGGATTGTTGAGAGGGATAAGGAGATTTATAAGGCGACACCTAAAGGGCTAGATTTCCTACAGCGTTATCGCGAGTTGACAGGGCTTCTTAAATCTGTAAACGAGAATAGCAAAAATAATGTTAAGGTTCCCCCGCCACATTTACTAAAAAGGAATCATATCTAAAATTGTTTAAGACCTCTGCATCTGCTTTTCAATGTAGACCCTAACTTTTTCCCTCAATGATGGAAACTCGTCCAGCATCGCCTTTACCACTTGCCAGCGGATTTCGTCATTTTCTCCTCTTCTGCGGCCCATCCGAATCCAAAATATTACGTGTCAATACACAATATAAACTTTTGCTCCCAAAAAACAACATATCAAAAAGAAAAAGGAGGGATTTTATTTAACTTCTAAGATGTTTATAGGCTTCCTCCGCACTTTCACAGCGGCAACAACCAAGACAATAATGGCGGTGGCACCGACCAGAACTAGTAGAAGTTTCTGGTTTATAAGCTCTGGAATTAACGGAGCTGATGTTAAGCCGATTGTTGGGTCATGCTCCAACGTGTAATCGCCAAAGTATGGATAGCAGATAAACAACCTCAAATGACCGCCAGCAGCAACATAAGAAGCAGTAACATTTACAAAATTAATGGTGCCTCCATCGTTTTCGAGCAGTCTTGCCCATGGAACAAACTCCAAGAAACCCACGGGCACATCTGTCTTTCCAACTGCAAAGTGCAGCCTAATGCGCTCCCTAAACCTCTCTCTAAGCTCAAGTGTAGCTTGCACAGGCTTCTCATCACGGCTTGTCTCATCCTTATCTATGGTATAGTATTCACCGTTTATTGCTGCTTCCCGCATTCGAGACTTGTTTTCGACTCTAACTTGCGCCTCAACGTGATGCTCAGCCTCATATTGAACTTCATTCTCCGCACATGGCAAATCTTCAAGTTTTATTGAAGCCATGTTGATCCATAGGGCTAATCCTGTTCGGCTCTCAGGTATTTCCTTATCTATACCGTATTTTTTGAGAAACTGATTGATTTTATCTATGTTCCACTCCCAACGCTTCACAACAAAGTCAAATTTCAGCTGGCCAGCAGCAACAGTATAACTGTATTGTGAGTACTTTGAATTTGGATCTGGGGTTTCCGTGACTGTCTTGTTGTAGAATCTGCACCTTATCTCGATGTTGTTCTTTGCAAACTCCTTAAATCTTGGAGGACCATAAACATCCGTTAGAGTAAAGTTGAAAGACCAATAATCTTTGCCCTCAACAAACACCGGTCCGATTAACGTCCAGTTGCAAGCGCTGAAAGGCAAATAAGCCCCATGTAGATCTGCTAGAATTCCTAAGAACCGCAGTCTATACCAATTACCAATACCATATCTTAAACGAAACTTTGGTTCAATATAGTTGCTCCACAGCGTTGCGTCTATTGTAGTGTTGTCTGCGTGGAACCTATGCCTATAATAAGGCTTGTCAAGCATCAAGTACTCGATGACGCCTTGAAACTTCACCACATATATATTGCTGCTATCGGTGGTATACCACCACAAGAAAATGGGCTTCCTGCCGCCAGCAGGAAAGATCAAAGTCACCAGAGAGCTATTGAACCTATACCACGTATTATTCCAGACATATGGCGGTTCCACACGCAAGCTTTGAATATTCTCTACAGAATCACCAGCGTTTACCATCGGGCTTAAAACTGCAAGCGCCGATGCAACCATCAGAAAGGCTAAACCCAAAGCCAATATTGTTTTTCTTTCAATTTTCATGCTTTTTCACAGAAAAAGACTATGCAAAACGGCCTATTAAGAAAACCGCTTCTAAAAAACCCGAACTTCGCTTATCGAAAGTTCTAGAAATCACAAATCACAAAACACGCAAGCATCACCTCATTAGAAGACGTATTAAAAGAAGATATACAATTTCCAACAACAACAAGCTTTAATACAACACCTAGGATGGAAACTCTTCGACCTAACACAAGACAAAAGAATACACGCAGCTGAGCTTCTCCGAAAACTCCCAGAAAAAACATACAATAGCGTCGGCGAAGTGATAGAAGCATTACAATTCACATGTTCAAAAGGAGAAAAACGGGCGTAAACTTTGAAATGCCTCCGAAGGCAGTATACTTCATAACATTGCAAATGTGGCTTGAAGCTAGCGAGATAAGCTTCATCCCCGCAAGCGGAAGCTACACTGTTAAGACAACAGCCGACATGACAATAATCCCGTATGCAAATATTACGCTTAATAAAGTTGCGTTCTACCCTCTTTCCTAGCTCTCTTACGGGTCTTAAGAATAAGCAGCGAAGTAAAATATTTTATGGGTGAGAAAATCGGAGAAATAACATACAAGTCGCTCCTTTCTAATTCTTTAATTATAAACATTTTAATGTCTTCATGTAAAATGTATCTCTGCTCCTTGCCTTCGCCTTTTATTGGGACTCTCGTCTGCTTAAAAGAATCCCCGTCTGCGAAGTCAACGAACATATATAAACCACCCTTAGAAGTAAAAAGAATCCGCATAGCTAATGGAGGTTTTGAAAGGGGAGCATGCTGCAAAAAATACATAATGTTCCTGGGACGGAGAACACCAATCAGTTTCTTAAACTCACCCCAGCTTCTTATATAGTAGATTTCACTATCTAGAACTTCAATTGTTGATCACTCCATGAACAGAAATATATGTTGGCAACATTTATGCTTTTACGTCTTCTATCCTCCCACTTTCATTTATAAGCTCATTCACAACTTAAAGTCGACCTAACTCAAATTAGAATTAAAACTCTTTTAAGCGACTAACGAGATTTTTTAAAAAAGTGCTTTGCCCGTTATACTTTTACCTTCATAAAATCCGAAAAGCTTGAGAAGGGAAAGCCTTTAGAAACAATGTTGTGATTTACAACGTCAAAACATGTCATATTTGGATTGTTAGAGACTATTCAAAATGCAGTGGTTGTAGAAATTGTGAGATAGCATGTTCCTGTTTCCATGAAAAACGAATTTGGTCTGAGGCATCAAGATTTAGAGTGTTCGTATGAGTACAGGCAGCCCCACCCAGCTTTCTAAATTAATGTGCGAAAATGTTAATTGTACAGCACAAAAACTATGATTTCTGGTGTAACATGTCGCGCATTAAAACTAGACGCGCCAACAAAAATGATGTGCCAAAGCTGATATTGTTTGCTAAAGACTTCATGCGTGGAGCCGCAACCGATGAGGAGCGCCTATCAATCCTAAAAAGCTCTCTTAAAAATCCTGATTACGAGTTATGGCTTGCCGAAACGGACGGCGACATTATCGGATTCATAGATTTGTGGACTATACATGATTTTTGCCATGGCGGAAAGCTAACCTACATACAGAACTTGTATATCGCACCTAAGTATAGGCGGCTTGGCGTTGGAAGTAGGCTTCTGCAGAAAATCATTGAAAGGGCCGAGGAGAAGGGAGCTTTAGAAATTCACGTTGTAACAAAATTTGACAATGAACAAGCTATTCGACTCTACAAAAGCATGGGTTAGAAAAGAAGTCATTACAGCTTGAGAAAGAATTCGAGTAATAAGTTAACGAGCATTGGAGTTAGATGAAGTAACCTGTTTCTCATGTTGACGGTGGGGGCCTCTCACCCAATTGTATTAATATCGCCATTTGGCTCCATTGGTTATCAATTTTCCGCCAAACTGTCACTTCGAGGTAATCCCCAGGACGAGTGTTCGCTTCAAGATAGCTTGCCAAATCATCTCCGTTTCTTATGCGGGTGCCGTTTAAGGCCACTATAACATCATCTTTACCCAACTTGTTATAGGAGGGACCTTTTTCAATAACGTCTGCTATTAACCAGCCATAAGTTACTGGAAGTTTCATGCTCTGCGCTGTTTCGTAGTCCATATCCCTCCCACGAATGCCCATGTAAGAATGCCCCGTATAATTTCCATAAATGACCAGAGCATATATTTCTCTAAGCAGAGTGTCTGAAGGAATTGCAAAGCCTAATCCTTGCGAGTCCGCAACTATGGCTGTAGTTATTCCCACAACATCACCATGGTAATTTAACAATGGGCCGCCTGAGTTTCCTGGGTTTATGGGAGCGCTTATTTGGATTATGTTCGCGATGGCGAATCCTCCAGTGTACTCTTCAGTGATAGTCCTGTTAAGGGCGCTCACAATTCCTGTCGTCATCGAACCCATCAAACCGTAAGGATTTCCTATAGCTATAACTGGGTCGCCAACCCTTAACGTTGAGGAGCTGACAACTATAAGCGGTTTAAATTTTCCTTCCGGAGCGTCTACAACTCGGAGAACCGCCAAGTCCGCGTATGGGTCGCTCCCTAGCACTTCAGCTTTGAAAGCTTCCCCATCAGCGAATGTCACACTAATAGTTACCCGATTATGGATTACGTGATAGTTTGTCACCACAACCATTCTGCCAGTGACATTGTCAGTAAAGTTATATATGAAGCCGGAGCCCTGAGCCGTTCCGCTCCGTGTTTGAACTCGAATAAGCACTATTGAATCTTTAACCTTTTCATAAATGTGAGACAATGTTGTCCAGTTTTGGTAAACTGTTAGGTTTTGACAAAAAGTATTTTTAAGCCCCCAAAGGTCGGAAACTTGAGCCCTCAGCCTTGAAACTTCCGCTTTCAAATTGTTAATCCGGGGAGTCATTATGTAAGTAGCTATTGCCCCACCAACAATTAATCCTACAATCAGAACCAAGACAAATAAGCCGGCTGAAAAATGCGTGATAGGATACCGGTCCACCTTGCTCACCACAGGTAAAATCAAAGCGTCTTTAATACATAAAACTTCTGAAGCCTACGCCTTTCCATTGGGTCATTTCTTGTACGAAGCTATTACGGCAAGTATAAAAGATGCGCCTATTGCAGCTATAAAGGGATAATAAAATGAAATTTCATAGAAGACCCCGCCGATGTATGGCGCTATTATTGATGCGAACATGCTTATCGTCTGAGGTATTGATACCCATCTTGCCCTTATAGGTTCAGGAGCTTGCGGTCCTACTATTGCACTCATAAGAGACCATGTGAGATAGGAGGCCCCACCGAGGAAAAATGCCCCCATAAGTATGTATAAGTCACCAGTTAGAAGCATTATAGTTAAAGATGTGCTGCACGATGCCATCGATGCTGCAAGCGCATATCCCTTTCCCCATTTATCTCCAACTCTGCCTAATATTATGCCCAAAACTGCTGAGCCGAAGAAGGCTATGGAGCCTAAAACCCCTATTTCAAAGTCTCCGTAGCTATATGCGTCTGCTAGGAACTGGGGAACAAAAGGGCGGAACATCATCATGACGAACATTATCGAGGCGAAGAAGGCGGACATGCCGACTAATTTTTTGTCTTTCAAGAGTTCCACAGTCGATGGATCCATCGACTTTTTTTGATGGCCAGTCGGTGCGTGTTGGCTTCTCATGAAAGCTAATACGAGACTTGCCAAAGTGTATAGAGCGAAGGATACATAGAAAACGGGTTGCATGCCTATTTTTCCAGCCATGTATCCGCCAAGGGCTGGCGAGAAAATGTAACCGAAGGACCATGATGAGGATATAACCGTGAAAGTCAATGTAAGCCTACTTTTGTCCGCCGATGTTACAATATAAGCTGTACTCGTTGGTCCGCCGAGCCAAAACCCCCAAAGAATCATTCCTGGAAGCATCTGAACCCAATCTTTTGCCAAGGAAAAGATTATTGGGGCTGGAACCCACGCAAGCCACCCAGCAATCATAATTTTCTTTCGGTCGTATTTATCTGCAAGGGCCCCAGCTAAAAGAAGTGTGACAGCTGCCGTTAAGCTTGTTATTGCGTATAAAATGCCTACTTCAACGGAACTTGCCTTAAGAGTCTCCTTCATGTAATATGGAAGAAGATAAGCGTACAATCCGTCTCCGAAGGAGCCTATGAGGTTTGATGTGAAAATCAGTTTTAGATCTCTGTTTAGAACTTCAATCGGCAAACCGCAGCGCATAACCCTTCTGTAAGCTCTTTCTGACAAATGTTAGCCGCACCATACACGTTATCCATCGTATTGTACAGGGTTCCTATTATCCTTAATGCCACAGTGTTGGGCCATGAAACTTGTATTTTGTGAACGCGTTTAGACTCTTCTGTCCACTATGTCTAAGACCTCTTGACCTGTGCCGATTAAAACCACTGGTGTGCCTAGCTGGCGCTCAATTTCTCTTATAAACTCTTTAGCCTCCGAAGAAAGTTCATCATATTTTCTCGCACCTTTACATTTAGGATAGACAACGTCAAGCTTTGTTAGCGCTATTTGTGTCGCTCCATTTAGCATGACAGCCCTTTTCGCTATTTCGAAGTTGAAAGGGGCGGATCGCCTTTCCCGTCCCGTTCCAGCGGCAACCTCAAACCATCCACGTTTAACAGCCTCCTCTTTTGAGAGTTCTCCCGGTAACGGTCCAGCGCCCACGCGGGTCATGAAGGATTTGAAAACTATTAAGACTTCGTCAACCTTTGTTGGTCCAACACCAGCCTCTGAGCATATTGCTGAGGCACTGGTATCCCTTCCAGTCACATATGGATATGTGCCGTAAAAAAGCGATAACATGACGCCTTGTGTTCCTTCTAACAGAACCTTCTTGTCCATGTTTATGGCGCTGTTTACTTCCGCCGCCACATCCGTCAAATATGGCCTTAGTTCCGTTATGTCCTTTGCAAGTTTTGCTGTTCTGCGGACGCGCTCCTCTATGGCTGGTCCAACACCCCAACCAGTTGTGCCTAAACCCTTAAGATGCGCACTCGTTCTGTCTTGTTCAGAGTGCTTTTCCTCAATTATTGAGGCCTGGTGGTCTACTCCAATGCGGTTTTTAACATTTGTAAGCTCCACTTCTTCTAAGAATTTTGCCACGTGAATGTTGGCGCCTGAACCAATCAGGAGGCGACACTTCTCATACACGAAGGCTGATGGAACCATGTGGAGCGCATAACGTTTCCCCTCAACCCAAACGGTGTGCGCCGCATTAACAGAACCAGTTCTAACACAAACATCCACTTTATCTTTCAAGGCTAGATAGGAGACTATTTTGCCCTTGCCCTCGTCTCCCCAGAAACCTCCAACTATAACCGTGCATGGCACTCGGCTCACCGCTCACAAAATTTGTTGAGAACTATTTAAAATTGTTTTAAGCCTTCTTGTCAAAGTTTCGCTTTCGCCGCAGCCTCAGCTAAAAGCCATCTAAACTTTCCCACAGAAAACGTCAGCTTTAAGTTGTGAAACCTTAAATTGACTCTCATTTTTGATCTTGTCAATGGTAAGGACTAGCCTACTGTTTCTCTAATCTCAATTACATTTAAATCTACGGGCTTAGCCCATGCAATTTTTCTTAAAGGTATTTGAAGCATTTTGCCTTTCTTATACGATATACACCTAATTAAGACCTCGTTTCGCATCTCGTCCCTTTGAAACCCAGCCAGTTGGACGTTCACTATTACTGAACCATCTTTCAAGTGGAGGTTAATATTCTTTCCCAAAAAGGATTTGGCAACATTCAGATTGAAGCTGTTCACTCCTTTCACCATTCCAAGTCTTTTTCTGCTATTTTGCCCCAGCACTGCCTACATATGGGGAGTTTATCACCCTTGAAAACTATGTAAACCTCAATGTCGTCGTTTTTGCATTCCTTATTCCAAGGGTTTTTACAACGCTCCATGAAGGATGCGCCTACACATATATCCATGGGTTGTTTGGTTATCTGCCATAATCCCTTTTTAAGGTATGCTGTGAAACGGCTTTTTCGAAAAGGGGAGAGAGATGAGTTAAAGTGAAAACTACTCTACAAACTTACGATTTCCGGATGAACCTTCTCCTTCGTTACCCTTAACAAAGCGACTGTTGGTTTAGTAACAAACGGAGGGATGGGATTTGTTGGGCTTCCAGGGTTTATGAAGAGGATTTCGCCCTCCCACCTTATGCTTGGATGGTGTGTGTGACCATAGACAAGCACTTGGAAGCCGTTCTGTTTGGCTATTTCCCGCATCTTTCCCATGCCGAAAAGAGTTCCGGGATCATGCATAACGCCAATCTTCCATTCAAAAACCTTAACAGAATTTATTTTCGGAAGCTTACCACGAATTTCAAGGCCGTCCATGTTGCCATAAACGGCCAAAACTGGGGCAAGCTGCTCCAACCTGTCTATAACCGACAAGTCGACTAAATCACCGGCGTGCACAATATAATCAACCTTTTCAAAAATTTCAAAAACCCTACTTGGAATTTCTTTGGCGCGAGTCGGCACATGTGTATCAGAAATGAGCCCAACAATTTTTATTAAAGGTGTCTCCCGTATTTGACGTAGGGCTTCTTGACTTAGCATGAGGCGTCCTCTACGACTATTAAACGCTCACTTCGTAGATAAATTTTCACAGCTTAGAAACAAACTTGTTCCCCTTAATGTAAAACCTTAATTCTTGTGGGAGGTCCCTTTTCACACCTATTCTGTGAGAAGCACAGATTTCAAATTCTTCGACTACAGATTCTAGAATTGCTATTTCGTTTTCAGCCTTTGTAGCATCTAAACCGTTCTGCTTTTTCGTTATGTTTAACGCCTCTGTAAGTCTTCCAGGGCCGCTTGTTAACGCGTAAATGTCTTTTATTCCCCTATTTTTCTTCATAACTTCTATTCCTTGGAGAGGTTCCATAGCCCTTATTAAGACGGCGCCAACACCAGCTTTCGGATGGGCCACAATGTTCAGGAGCCAGTTTCCATGAACCATGTAGATGAAAGTTTTTCCAACATCCAAAAACATAAGTTCATTAAAGGCTTTTCTGCCTTCATAGGCTTTTGACGCTGGATCATTCTCGCCATAATAGGCCTCTGTTTCAACAATTTTCCCGCATAACGTTTGATTGTTAAGCCTTCTGACAAGTGTTTTTCCAAGCAGTTCTCTTGCCACGATGGCTGGATTTCTCTCGTAAAAGCTTTTGGGGAGAGTTTTCATGGTTAAAGAGATTTCGGCGTTAGGCTTTAAATCCTTTAAACCTTTACTACATTATTGGTGAATGCGGATAATAAAATCCTGTGATTTCGGCGTCATGATTATAGATAGTAAGCGCTACACAAGCGACGTTATAGTTTTTCCAGAAAAAGTCATGAATGGATGGTGGAGAAAGGAAGGCCACAGAATATACATCGAAGATTTAGGAGAAGTTCTTAACCATAAACCGCTTCCAGAAGTGCTTGTGGTTGGCACGGGATATTCGGGCTTGGTTAAAGTTATGCCAGAGGTCGATGATGCCCTAAAAGAGCGAGGAATAAAGCTTATCGTTCAGCCGACTGGCGAGGCCTACAAGACTTTTAACGAGCTTCTAAAGACCGGAAAAGTTGTTGCAGGTGCTTTCCACCTAACATGTTGACAAAAGTTTTCCACAAAATCTTAAATGTTCTCTGCCTGTTATCTTCAGCTGAAACGGTGAGCATATGAAGGCGGAACTTTTAACCGAAATTGAGGATGAAATCACAGCTCTTCTAAGCGATTTAATTCGTATAAACACGACAAATCCGCCTGGAAACGAGACTCAAGCCGCAAAATACTTGGCGGAGACGTTGGAAAAGGAAGGTTTCAAATGCGAAGTTTTGGAGTCTGCCCCCGGAAGGGGAAGCGTTATAACCCGCCTTAAAGGAACAGGCGAGAAGCCAAGCCTTCTACTGCTTTCCCATTTGGACGTGGTGGCTGCAAACCCGAAAGAGTGGAGTGTAGACCCCTTTTCAGGCTTGGTTAAGGATGGCTTTGTCTGGGGTAGGGGCGCCATGGACATGAAATCCATGACAGCCATGGAAGTCATGGTAATGAAGCTTCTAAAACGTAACAACGTCGAACTTAAAGGCGACATCATACTGGCGGCGACAGCCGACGAGGAGAAAGGCGGAGAACGCGGCGCCGGATGGCTTGTCCGCAACCTCCCGGAAAAAGTTAGAGCCAACTATGTCATAAACGAGGGCGGCGGATACGCAATTCCAATGGACGGCAAAAACGTTTTCACCATTCAAACAGCTGAAAAGGGCATTTTATGGTTTAAGGTTAAGGCTAAGGGAAGACCTGGACATGGCTCGGTGCCTGGCGCCGCTGACAACGCCATTCTCCGTATGAACCGTGTTGTGGAAAGATTGGGTAATTATCGTGCGCCGATGATTTTGACACCAACTGTTAAACAGTTTTTAGCTGTGATAGCTGAAGAGAACGCCGAGGTTAGGCAAGCGCTAAACTTTTTACTTCAGAACCCAGACAGGGGCGACGAGATTTTAGACATGTTTGCCCAGAAGGATAAAGCAATGGCTGAAGAGTTCCGCGCAATGTTGAGGATGACTATTGCGCCAACAATCATTCATGGTGGCGTCAAAGAAAACATAATCCCATCAGAATGCGAAGCCGTTTTCGACTGCAGAATCCTTCCAGGGCAGAGAACAGCTGAAGCCCTAAGCTGCATAAAGGAGATTTTAAGGGATGTTGAATTGGAAAAGCTTGAATTCAAAATTATCCAAGCTAACGAGCCCTCAGAATCCCCTCTAGACACACCTCTCTATGGGATTATGGTGAAAACCCTAAAAGAGTTTGAGCCCAACTGCACAGTAGCCCCAATACTGCTAACTGGCGGAACAGACTCCCGCTTTTTCAGAAGCCTAGGAGCAGCATGTTACGGCTTCCAACCCGCGCTTTCAGACCTGCCATACAGCGAGATTCTTAAAATGGTTCACGGCGTAGACGAGCGCATATCAGTAAAGAACTTGGTTTTTGGAGCCAGCGTCCTATACAACGTCATTAAGCGTTTCCTAACATAAAAGTTCAAGCACAGCGCCAAGCTGAAGCTATAAATATGAGGGCCGCATGTTAATGCTAATGCTTCCAATAGGCTTGGAGGGTTCGTAATTAATGCCTGCAATAGAGGTTGGCAGAATATGCGTTAAGATCTGCGGAAGAGAGGCGGGCAAAAAATGCGTTATAGTTGATGTTATTGATAAAAGTTTCGTGCTAGTAACTGGGCCGAAAAGCGTCACGGGTGTTAAGAGAAGAAGGGCAAACATTAACCACTTAGAACCATTAGCCGAAAAAATTGACATAAAAAAGGGCGCCTCAGACGAGGAAGTCCTTAAAGCCTTAAAAGAGAAGGGACTTTTGGAGGCTATGGCTACGCCTGTCAAGCCAGCACTAGCTCATGCCTAGCAAACTATTATTTAACCCCCTTTCACATTTCCTAACATAGAGGTGTTCTGTCCAAAATGCCTAAAAGCATCCCCCCATGGGAGGTTAAACGTGAACGGGTCGTTAAGGCTGAGGATGAAACAGATCCAAAATATGGCTGCAAACCTGAAGATCGTCCAGCAAAAGAATACATAAGATTCGGCGTTATTAACCTTGACAAGCCAGCTGGACCTACAAGCCACGAAGTAGCCGCATGGGTTAAACGCATATTAGGCATTCAGAATGTCGGTCATGGCGGGACTCTAGAAGCCTAAAAGGCTGGGGAAACCCCAACGTGACTGGCGTTCTGCCAGTAACTCTAGAGGAGTCTAGGAAGATTGTTCAGGCACTGCTTTTAAGCGGTAAAGAATACGTATGCCTAATGAGGCTCCATGGAGATGTGGACGAAGCAGGCGTGAAGGATGTTTTAAGAGAATTTGAGAACACAATTTACCAGAGACCGCCATTAAGGGCTTCTGTTAAACGTCAACTTCGGACAAGGAGAATATATTATATCGATTTTCTTGAAATGGATGGGCGGAACGTGCTTTTCAAGGTTGGCTGTGAGGGCGGCACGTATATTCGCAAGCTCTGCTTTGATATTGGCGAGGTTCTGGGCTGTGGGGCTCACATGCAAGAACTCCGCAGAATAAGGGCTGGGCCCTTTGTTGAAGACGACGGTATGGTGACGCTGCATGATGTGGCTTACTGGTTCATGGAATGGCAAAAAAGCGGAGATGCCGCAATCTTAAAAAAGATTATTCAGCCCATGGAGAAAGCCCTAGCGCTTGTGCCAAAAATTTACATTAGAGATTCAGCTGTTGACGCCGTCTGCCACGGAGCAAACCTAACAGCTCCAGGAGTTTTATCCCTCGAAACAGGAATAAGCGATGGATCGGTGGTGGCAATCTTCACCCTAAAAGGTGAGGCAGTAGCCCTAGCAGTGGCTGAAGCAACCACAGAGGAAATCTTAAACATGGAGCACGGCGTAGTCGCTAAAGTAAAAAGGGTTCTAATGCCCCGGGGCACTTATCCAAAGTGTTGGAAAAGTGGCGAAATATAATGCTCAATAGCAAAGACAGCCAAACAAATCATTATTTTGCACCCAAGCCAAAATCGAAACCGAAATTTGGATTAATCCAAACCATGTTAAGGGGCATGCCCTTTAAATTTCTAACAGCCTCCGGAGTCTTCTCAAAAAAGCATGTGGACTTGGGCACAAGGTTATTGATAGAGGCTATGGTTCTCCCAGAAACAGGCTACGTTTTAGACATGGGATGTGGTTATGGAGCTGTTGGAATAGCCGCCGCAAAACTAAACCCAAAAATTCATGTGATCATGGTGGACGTAAATGAAAGAGCCGTGAGACTTGCAAGACAAAACATTAGGCTGAATAACGTTTACAATGCTGAAATTAGAAAGGGAAATCTGTACCAACCAGTAGAAGACGAACGCTTTAACTGCATACTATCAAACCCGCCTGTAAGCGCCGGACTAGCCACAGTAAAAGCCATAATAACAGACGCCCCAAAACACATGACTGAAAAAGCCACTCTACAAATGGTTATGAAATCAAAAATCGGCGGGAAAAGACTCCAGCAAATCTTTGAAAAAGCCTTTGGCAACTGCACAATTCTAGCAAGGGAAAGCGGCTACCGAGTGCTAATGGCAGAGAAAAAATGACACCTTTCGACCACCAGCCTATCCACAATTCGCCTCACAAGCGGAATTATCCCAACTCTCAAAGAGAACACTAAAAAGGGATAATTATAAGACAGAATAAACTAAGCATATTGAGCAATGCCGGGGTCTCCTAGTCAGGTAGGGAGCAGGCCTGGAGACAAAAGCCCCATTAAACGCCATTCAGCCTGTGGCCCGTTTGGGCCGCGTGGGTTCAAATCCCACCCCCGGCGCTTATGACAAACCATTAATGTATTTTAACAGAAGGTTTTTGGAAAGGATGTTGTTGATATTTTGAAAGAGATGAAGTGAAGGAACATGAGCAGAGAACAGGATTCCAGGAGAAGAGCCAAAATGAGCGCTCGCCGTAAGAAAGCAGGGGGCATCAAACTAGAAGAGCTCGTGGTGGAAAGAAACAGAAGAGAAGGTGAATAATTAATCCTGCGCGGGTCTTCTAATTTGAAAAAGCTAGTTGGCGTTACAAAAGTTGCTTATAAAATAATTCAAATAAAATTAAAGAAAAAATTGCCCATACTTGGTTCTGCTGATATTACAAATTCTTGCAATCTAAAATGTAAACATTGTTACTAGTGGCTGAACAGAACGCCATGTAAAGAATTAAGTGCTGATGAATGGAGAAATGTCGTAAAGGAAAAATTCGTAAAAAACGATGTAATGTCCATTAGTCTAACAGGCGGCGAACCACTTCTTAGACCAGACGTTATTGAGGCTATTCTAAGCGAGATGAAATGGCGCTATGTCACCATAGTGACAAATGGGACGTTGCCATTGGTCGATTTTGGTGCAGGATATTTCATTTCAATAGATGGAACAGAAAGTATTCACGATGCAATTAGAGACGAGAAAACATATAGGAAAGTGAAACAAAACGTTCTTGACCATCCGGAAGTTAACGTTGTCATTAACATGACTATAAACAGTTTAAACTATGGATGCGTCGAGGATGTTGCTGATGAATGGTACATTTTAGCCAGAGCCTTCACATTTCAATTGCTAACACATGGAAACAACTAAACCTATTTAGAGATGGAAAATGGACTGCAAATTGTCCAACTTGGTTTTTTGTAAATTTTGGATAGCAGCGGCAAAGTAAAACAATCATGTGTTATATCTAACACGGATGAGAACGGAATCAAACCAATATCTGAAAGATGCGGAATAGCCTGTTATGCTGGAGCATACTCCGGATTTTTTTATCTGATACCGAATGGTTTAGAATGTTTAAATTAGCAAAAAGAGTCGCACCTTTTAAGAATAAAATTGAAGCTTTTTAGCCGCCTGTCTAAAATTATTTTGAGGTTTTATAAGATATCTTTGCATAATTTTAAAATTTGCCGATAAATTTAAACCGAGATGTAAACTATTCCCCGGCGCCTTCAACATTGTTATGAAGGCATGAGTATCAGCAGGATTCTGTAGGCTATTCCTCCAAGAAGCAGAGCTAGGGTAATGTCTGTGATGGTTATTGCTGTGGCTTTTTTCCATCCGAATTCTCTTATTAGTGCGGCGATTGTGGCTATGCATGGAATATAAACCATTATGACTAGGGCGAATACAATCATCTGTAAGGCTGAAAGCGACTCAAGGGGAATTAATTGCGAAAGAAGAATTAAGGCTAGCTCTTTGCGTAGAACACCGAAAATTAGCGGAACTCCCGCCTCCACTGGGAGCCCAAGCCAGCCGCTTATTAGGGGCTTTGCCCCAGCGGTTATGTAGTTTATGAAGCCTGTAATGTTTAGGGCTGTTATTGCTAGGCTTCCAGCCACGATTATTGGGAAGGCTACGTAGACGAAGTCTTTTGTTCTGCTCCATGTTTTGGTTAAGACACCCTTGAATGAAGGTTTTTTGTATGGGGGCATTTCCATTATTAAGCCGACTGGTTCGCCTGGCAAGACTTTGAAGACTATTCTGCCTAGGATGAATATGAGGATTAAGTCAAAAATGTAGATGGCTAGTGCCGCGTGTAACCCAACAAACCTTCCCACAAGCCCCAAAATGACGACGGTTCTCGCGGCACACGGAATAAGCGTCACTACAAAGGCTGCTAGGAGGCGTTCCCGCTGGGTTTCCATTATCCTGCAACTTAAGCATGCTGGGACACTGCAGCCGTAACCCAAAATTAGGGGTATGAAGGCTTTTCCGTGCAAGCCTATTTTGTGCATTAAATTGTCCATTAGGAAGGCAGCCCGCGGCAGATAGCCGCTGTCCTCGAGGAGGGCGAGGATTATATAGAAGGGAACAATGTATGGCAAGGCTATGGTTATTCCAGCCACTATTCCACCTAAAACCCCTTCGGTGATGAGGCTTTGGGCGGTGGATGGCAAAAAAGCCAAAGCATTCCCGATATGTAAAATAATGTTTCCGAAAAAGGATTCTAAAAACCCGGAGAATATGCTTCCTCCTATAAAAATTAGCGAGAACATTGCCAAAATGGCGCCTATCAAAATAGGGTATCCGAGGATCTTGTGTGTTGATATGGCGTCAAGTTTTTGTTCCAGGCTTATCCTTGGAGGTGCCTCAACAATGGTGACTTCTTTGGCTATTTTGCTTGCAATTGAATACCTTTCAGAGGCTAATATGACTGGCGAGGGTTCACCGTGAAGCTTCTCTAGTTCCGCCGCCAACTTTCCAGCAAGCTGTAAAGCTTCTGTGCCGCCCTCATAGTTTTTCAGTTTTCCAGCAACATCGCTGTCTCTTTCCAGAAGTTTTGTGGCAACCCATCTTGCTGGGTAAACCTCGCAAAGCTGTGGAAGCCTGCGTTGCACAAGTTCTTGAAGTTTTTTAACCCGCTTTTCAACTTCAACTCCAAACTTAACCTTTAAGGGTTGAAGCTTTTTTTCGCCACTTGCCACCGCAATAACCGTTGTGAGAAGCTCGTTTATTCCGCTTCCAGTGATTGCTACTGTTGGAACGACGGGCACGCCCAAAATCTCTGAAAGCTTCTCAGTGTTTATGCGTATACCCTTTTTCGCTGCGTAGTCCACTTGGTTTAGCGCCATCACTATTGGAGCTTCAAGCTCCAAAAGCTGCAACGTAAAATAGAGGTTACGCTCTAGGGCCGAAGCGTCAACAACATTAACTATTATGTCTGGCTTTTCAACGGCAATATAGTCCCTTGAAACAATCTCTTCTATGGAGAAAGTTGAAAGCGAGTATATGCCCGGCAAGTCAATAATACGTATAGCGTAGCCTTTAAAGTGTAGAGTTCCCTCAGCACGCTCCACTGTTTTGCCTGGCCAGTTTCCCACAACCTGATTCAAGCCTGTAAGCTGGTTGAATATGACGCTTTTTCCGACGTTGGCGTTTCCTGCCAGCGCTACACGAAGTTGCTTAGTCATGAGGCTCATCCTTAACTGGCTTAACCAGCACCCTTGAAGCTACGCCTCGCCCAAGTGCTAGGGCTACACTCCTAACTTCAATTTCAACGGGTCCACCGAAGGAGCCTTTTCTCAAAAGTTTAACCTCAACTCCGGGCGTTAGACCCATCTCTGCAAGCCTTCTAACGAGACCGAAGCCGCCTAAGGCTCTGATTATTATGCCTCTTTCGCCTTCAGCTAAGTCTGTTAAAGCGTATAATTCGCCCTCGTTTTTCGATTCGCCTCGTATTTTGGAGTTTCGCCTATTCCTAAACATTGCTTGTCTTCACCCCTTTGCGGTTTTAACCCAGATGCTTTCGGCTTCACTGCGGCTTATTGTCTGCTCCTTTCCAGCAACGCACAGAACAACGTCTCTCTGTCTTATTTCGACAATGTGGACTGGAACGTTGGGCTTTATTCCCTTGGCAGCCAATGCAAGGAGCATTTCCCTCTTTTCATTGATGATTTTGGCAATGGTGCATGTCTGGTTTGCAGTAACTGAAGTTAGCGGAAAACATTCAACATCGCTGACTTCGCCGCCTTCGGTTGGTATGGGGTTTCCATGTGGGCAAAATTTCGGATAGCCCAACCTCTTTTCCAAAAGAGAGAGCACATCTTCTGTTAAGGCATGTTCAAGCTTGCAAGCACTTTCATGGACGTCGCCCCACTCAGCCTCTAAGATGTCCGTAAGTAACCTCTCGGC
>CALJDG010000106.1 GCA_938023865.1 uncultured archaeon
CTGAAGCTTTTGAGCCACCCATAGAATCTTTCGACGGCTGACCTCATCCTCCTATAGGTTTCGATGTCGTATTGTATGGGCTTCCTACCATTCCTTGGGTTCACGGGTATGTTTGCCTCCACATTCATTAACGACAGCCTACCCCTTATTGCTTCGGTATCATATGCTGAGTCAGCGTAAAGCTCTTTCGGAGCCTCCTCTAAGCCATCCAATAGCTCATCTGTACGCTTCGAATCATGCTCATTTCCAGCACCCAAAGCTATGCTTAGAGGCATAGAATACTCATCCACACATACATGTATCTTCGAGCCCCTCCTATGCTTGAAGCCATCATAGCCTATCATTTCTCCCCCCCTTTAGCCTCCACAGTTGAGCTATCAACGCATACCCTACCATGCTCCCTCACAGATGATAAAGCCCTGAATACTCTATCCCATACGCCCTCCCCCTGCCAGCGCCTAAGCCTCCTTCTATATCGATTACCTTTCCAACAACCCTATCCGGGGGGTTATACCATAAAACTATTGTTTCACCTTTTTCTGGAAGTAGGGCATCATACTGTATTAGATTTTTGTAAAGTATTTTGCAAATAAATTTTTGCAAAAATATATAAATAAAGTCTAAAAATTAAGAATCTGAATCGCTTGAGCCTGGGAATGGATCAGACGTGTTATAATTAGGCTTTAAAAGAATTGTGTCGCCTCTTTCAACGAGATTATCGACCCCTCCGATGAGAGATACGGCGCATTCAATTGATTTCTCTAAGTTCCCATCGCAGAGAACTTTGCTTACAAGTGGGCGTCCGGAATGAAGGAATAAATTTTGTTTCATAACTACTCACTCGTCTCCTACATAGTTAATATTATCGCCATGATGTGCTTAAAATCTTCAGCATTGGTGACCACCTAACCATGACTGTTTATCTGCTTGGCTAGTAGATTAGGAGGCTTTCATTCCACATCTTTATCAGTCTCTCACAGTCACTCTTAACCTCTTGTCTTCGGCTTTTCTCCCTTAACTTTTTCAGGAATTCCATGCATTTCTCAAAGGATTGAAATTCCATCATGCCTTCATGCATATGCTTTCCTTCGAGGCATATTTGCATATAATATGCTTTTTGAATAAATCTGCTCGCGGCGTCAACAGAGTTCTCGACAGCATATTTATTTGCCCAGAGGGTCGCTTCAGAAACTCTTAGCTGAGTTAAGCCATCAATCTCTTTTATACAGCGAATATACGTTTTTAAAAAGTCGTAATAACCAGCAGTTCTAACGAGCTTAAGGGCTCGGCGCACTCTCTCTTTAAAATCCGGGCTGCCCTCGATCTTTAAACGACGACCCCTCCCAGCAGGTTCACCCATTTCATCCAACCTCATTGCTAGTGTATCCTCTCAACCCATCCCGCACTTAAAAGCCTGCCCTTTTCACATAGAAATCTTCACATTTCAACTTTTAATTGTTCCTCACAAACAGTGTAAAGTGGCGAGTTTAAAAAACTAGAATGAAGAAACAAAAAGCGTATAGGAGGTGGTTCCTTCCGCCTCTTTTTGTCTCTCTGATAAAGAGTAAAATCGTTAACGTTGAGAGTGCAAAGGCTTCAAAATATGAGACAGAACGTGGCGGTGTCAATATATGCTGGAGGTGTAACTGAAAACGGTCCTCGAAATCTCCCGTAAATCCTCCTTCTTTTTCTACGGATTTTCGAACGCTCTATGAACGCCATGCTTAGAGATTCTCAGGTTGTTTCCTTTTGGACAAAGGATTTGAAAGCAATGAGTCTTACTCTACTGTTGTTAAAACAATTGAGGAAGCTAGAAGCCTAATTGAAGCAGGCTTTGAATATGCTACTTATATGAATGCTATTTCAAAAAACACAATTGAGCTGCAATAGGTTCTCTAAATGCGCCTAAAGTCCCTGAAAGCTGCATTTCTAGAAATGGCTGGAGATATCTCCCGCAAAACCCCACCTTTCTGTTTTCGGTTTAATAGGCGTTTCTTGTGCTTTTTAAGTGCGTTAGGAAAAGAGCTCTATATCTTTTTTACTCTACATTTTACGCAGATAAGCCTGACATGGAACTTGTTTTCTGTTAGTCCTTGACCTTCCATTCGCGATGGTATTCGGTCTTACTTTCTTTTGTTTTGTTCATGCGTTTTCCTCATCGTTAGATTCACATTCAAGAATTTAAATTCATGTTTTAAAGAATAACACTTATATATGTAACGATGTTATATAAGCTGCGATAATCATGTGCAGATCACACAGTTGCGGATGCTGGCACGAATACCCGGAAAGAGGCTGGATACAGTTCCTAATTATGAGAGTGCTTTATGAAAAGCCAATGCACGGCTACCAACTACTAGGAGAAATTGAAGAGAGAAGCAGTGGATGCCACAGGTTGGAGCCAGGCTCCATATACACGCTTTTAAGAAGGATGGAAGAGCGCGGCTTATTGGAGTCCCGGTGGGAGAAGATTGAAGGATGCCCGGATCGGCGAATTTACAAGCTGACCGGCAAAGGCGTTGAAGCCCTAAAAATGGGACTAGCCTCGATAGTTAGGCGTAAAAGGCTCTTCGAAGACCTTGTAAAATTCTATTATGAAAATTTTGAAAAATCTGGGAAAGGAGGTGAAAATTCAAATGTGTAGATGCTGTTATTGCTGTGGAATGGAAGGGCACCATCACCACCACAAGCGTAAGCATATGCGCCATGCAGGCTTCCCATGGCTAATAATGGAAGTTGAGGAAGAAATCAAAATGCTTGAAGAATACAAGGAAGCCCTAACGAAGAGACTGGAGAAGGTTAACAAGCGACTAGAAGCCTTGAAACGTTGAACCATAACAATCTCTCCTTTTCCATGTTTGAACCGCATGATGAGATGAGTGAAATGGACGTAACAGATTTGAGAAAGCATGTAGAGTATTCGCAGGATAAAGGTTTATTGGACACCATGGAGAAGCGTCGACGCGTCAAAAAAGACTTGTTAAAGACTAGGAGCTACAACATTGTGCTTGTCTGCCTAAACGCCGAACAAGAAATTCCATCCAGACCGGAACCCTATGATGTGTGCTTTTATATTGTTGAAGGCTCTGGAACATTCACTGTTGGCAATGAAAAGGCTGAGTTGTCCAGCGGCCAAATGGTCTTCGCTCCGGCAAACGTGGCAAGAGGCATAAAAAGCAAGGAGGGCATAGTTGTGCTGGGTATACAGGAACCCCACTAAAAGGAGGCGTATGTATGGAAAACGCGATAATAGTTAAGAACTTGACAAAGCATTATGAGGATGTAACGGCAGTTGACCACATAAGCTTCGAAGTTGGGAAGGGCGAAATTTTCGGTTTTCTCGGACCAAACGGGGCTGGCAAAACAACAACCATAAGAATCTTGACAGGGCTTATAAGACCGGATGAAGGTGAAGCATTCGTAGCCGGATTCAACGTCTTAAAGAGCCCCCTAGAGGTTAAACAGCGCATAGGTGTTGTCCCAGAAGTTTCAAACGCCTACATAGACCTTACAGCGTGGGAAAACCTAGTTTTGATAGGCAGGCTTTACGGAATCCCAGCGCAGAGGCTTTGGGAAAACGCTACAAAACTTCTGAAGGAATTTGGATTGTACGAGGTGAAGGATAAGCCTGTCAGAGCCTTTTCAAAGGGGATGAAGCAGAAGCTCTTGCTTTGCATGGCTTTGGTTAACGACCCGGAAGTGCTGTTTTTGGATGAGCCGACTTCCGGGCTTGATGTTGAAAGTGCTAGGCTTCTCAGAGAAAAGGTAAACCAGTACAATAGGGATGGGAAAACTGTTTTCCTCTCAACCCATAACATGGAGGAAGCCAACATGCTCTGCCACAGAATAGCCATAATAAACCATGGAAGGATAGCAGCCATAGACACTCCGGAAAACCTCAGAATCCAAAGCATGGAGCTTCAATACATCGAGGTGGCGTTTAATAAGCCGGTCAAGCCCCAAGAGTTTCTAGAAAACCCAAACATCGTTAATGCTGTGCCTGCCGGAAACAAATTGCGAGTTTACACGCCTAACCCGCCAGTAGTTATCGAGCTTCTGGTGGACTACGCCAAAAGAAGGCATATACAAATATTGAGCCTGAACACCATGATGCCTTCACTTGAAGATGTTTTCCTAAAACTCGTAAAGGGAAGGGAGGCCAAACAATGAGCCGATTCACGGAACAGTTTAGGCGCTCCTTCGTCATAGCTAAAAAGAACATCAAAATCTACTATGCGAAAGGGCCTGTCATAGTTTTTGGGCTGGTTTTTCCATTGTTTTTGGCTTTAGCCTATGTTATAGGACGCAACATACCCTTGAAAGAGATTTTGCCCGGACTAATTGGTATGACAACATTTTTTACAGCTACGTCTGTGGGTCCTTCCATAGTGCCGTGGGAAACCCGCTCAAAAACCCTTGAAAGGCTGTTGTGCTGTCCAGTCGCTTTATGGACCATTATTGTTGGGGATATGCTCTCCTCCTTCATTTTCGGTCTCATAATATCGGTGATTCCGCTGGCTTTAACGCTGGTGCTGGCAATTGAGCCATTAAATTTTATGATGCTGCTTTTCGGCTTAATCATTGCAAACCTGTGCTTTGCAGCCCTAAGCGTTTTGCTTTCGGCTTACCCGCCCACAGACATACCGGCCACATCTATGATGCTATCATCCCTAGTCAAGTTTCCACTAGTCTTCATAAGCGGAGTATTCATACCAGTAGAGCAGCTGCCACCATGGGGAACAACCATAGCCTCCATCTCCCCGCTAACATACTTCACAGACATGGTTAGGCAGTTATTTCTTGGCAAGGGCTTTTATCCGCTGGCACTGGACTTTCTGGCAATTATAACTTTCACAGCAGCATTTACATCTGCTGCTATAAAGCTGCATGAGAAAACCCTCGCAAAACGGTTAAGTTAAATTATTAACTTCTATTACATGGAGACATTGATGAAGAAGGTCACAGTAATTATCCGCCAACGGGAAATAAAAAAGTTTTCTGCTTTGTGGCTTAATTCTTATTATTGATTGTTTTTGGTCTCTTTTCCATTTTCGGATTATTCTCCGTCGAATTTATTGGTGGCTGAATTATCCCTAATAGTCGATGGCTTAGGCGCTTATGCTAAATATATAACACGCGAGTTCGTTCAACTAGGCCACGACGTAACAGTCTTCACACTTAATCCAGGCAATTTGAAAACCAGAGAAATTTTGAAGGGAGTTGAGGTTCATCGCCCCTTGATTGCTGATGCAAGCCACGTTTTTCCCATGCTTGTTACTGAAGATCTGAGGAACTGGGGAACTAACATTCGCTTTTTCAACGACGTTTTCGTACATAACATTTTAAGTGCAACAAAATTCATCAACGACTTAATCCGTAAAGAAGGTCATAGTTTTGATGTAGTACGTGTACATGACTGACTTAGTAGTACAGCAGGACTTATAATCAAGAACGAGACAGACAGCCCCTCATCTTTCATGTCCACAGCACTGAATGGGGAAGAAGCGGAGAACGAGCACATCAACGGTAAAGGCCCAGCCGACATAGCTTGGGGATTAAAAGAAACGCTTAAAGATCCGCAAAGAGCAAAGATGTTGGGCGAAAATGGACGTAAAAGGGTTTTGAAATATTTTACATGGAGAAAAGCTGCAGAACAAACCTTAGAAATTTACAACGCACTTATGAGAAAAAAGTGAAGTTTTATTAGCATGATTTTCTAAAAGAATTGTGAGGAGACTAATTTGTCGCGAGAAAACATTTGGCATGCGTTACCTATCGAGGAAGTATTTAAGAAACTTGAGACCAATGCGCGGGGATTGACAACAGCTGAAGCGGAGAAAAGATTGAACAAGTACGGACCAAATGAGCTGGGGGAAGAAAAAAGAATAACAAAGTTGGCCTTACTGGTTCACCAGCTTAAGAATCCCTTGGTTGGGGTTCTCTCTGTAGCGGCGCTTATCTCTTTTCTTGTCGGCAAATTGACCGATACGATAGTTGTGGCTGTTGTAATCGCCTTTAACACGTCGATTGGATTCTTCCAAGAATACAAGGCTGAAGCTGCTCTTCAAGCTTTAAAGTCCATGGCAGCTCCAGAAGCAGAAGTGATTCGAAACTGCCCAGAAAAGGGCACTTGCATCGAGATGCGTGTTAAAGCCAGAGAAATAGTTCCTGGAGATATAATTCTCTTAGATGCTGGAGATAAGGTTCCAGCTGACGCGCGCATTTTCGAAGCCATAAACCTTGAAATTGATGAATCAATGTTGACTGGCGAATCAACCCCCGTGAGAAAAACAATCGAGCCTCTTGATAAGGAATTGTCCGTAGCAGATAGAAAAAACATGGCTTTTTCAGGAACTATAGTGACTCAGGGAAGAGGCAAAGCAGTTGTCGTAGCAACTGGAATGAAAACAGAAATAGGTAAAATAGCTTCGCTTATTAAGGAAACGGAGAAAGCTACAACCCCAATTCAAAAGAGAACCATAGACCTAAGCAAAAAACTTGGGTTACTTGCCATTTTGGCAAGTGTTACTGTATTGGCTATCAGTCTCCTCAGAGGATTTGAATTTTTCGAAGGGTTTCTTTTTGTTTTGGCAATGGCTGTTTCAGCCATACCTGAGGGGCTTCCAGTGGTCATTACCATTACCTTGGCGATTGGAGTGCACCGAATGGCTAAAAGAAACGCTGTCATTAGAAACTTGCAAGCAGTTGACACTTTAGGTTCTGCCACAGTCATATGCACCGACAAAACCGGAACTCTAACTACAAACCAGATGACTGTCAAAAAAATATTTGTTAACAATAAAATGATCAACGTCACAGGGGTTGGTTTTGCTCCTGAAGGCAGCTTCCAGTTTAACGGAAAAGATATAGATGTAAAGGAGGACGCAGCGCTCGGCTTATTACTTCAGGTGGGTATCCTTTGTAATAATGCTAGACTTAGGGAGCATAAGCTTGATGGTGAAAGTAGGTGGGAAATTTATGGAGATCCTACCGAAGGTTCTATAGTTGTTGCTGCGGCAAAGGCTGGTTTTCAGAAAGATGATTTAGATGAGAAGTATCCCCGTGTTGATGAGGTTCCGTTTGATCCTGAGAAAAGATACATGTTTACGTTTCACAAAACTCCAGAAGGGAATTTGTTGGTTTGCATGAAGGGTGCTGCGGAAACCGTTCTGGAATTTTGTTCAACCGTTCTTGAAGATAGCCAAATAAGGAGGCTCACTCCAGAAAAAAGGGAGGAAATCCTTGAAATCAGCGTTGGAATGGCTGGAGAAGCATTGAGGGTTCTTGCGGTGGCATACCAAACAATAGAGATAGACAATTTAGAAGCTTTTAAGGAAGGCATCAAGCAGAAGCATGTCAAGATGGTTTTTATTGGCGTTTTCGGCATGATTGACCCTCCAAGACCAGAGGCAAAGCAGGCAGTAGAGCTTTGTAAGAAAGCAGGAATCAAAGTTATCATGGCAACGGGAGACCACAAGCTAACCGCCGAGGCTATCGCAAAGGAAATTGGAATTCTAGAACCAGGTTTTAGGGTTTTAACCGGCTCGGAAATGGACCATTTAAGCGACGACGAGCTAGACGCGATAATAGAAAAAACTTCGGTTTTTGCCCGCGTATCTCCCACTCACAAATACCGAATAGTTGAGTCTCTTAGGCGTAGAGGCCATATAGTGGCTATGACAGGTGACGGAGTAAATGATGCCCCTGCTTTGAAGGCAGCCGAAATAGGAATAGCCATGGGTATTACTGGGACTGATGTTACAAAAGAAACCGCTGACATGGTGTTAACAGACGACAACTTCGCAAGCATTGTAAACGCTGTTGAGGAAGGACGGGTGGTTTTTGAGAACATCCGCAAAGTTGTAAAATACTTAATCTCCACAAACACAGGCGAAATAATTACAATCCTTGGAGCTCTACTCTTTCTGCCCGGTGTACCCTTAATTTTTACTCCAGTTCAAATATTATGGGTTAACCTTGTAACCGACGGTTTACTCGACAAGTTTCTAGCTATGGAACCTAAGGAGGAAGATATTATGAAACAGCCTCCGAGAAAACCAGAAGAAAAAATAATAAACCGTGATATTGCACTAAACGTAGTATATGTAAGCCTATTTATGGCCGTTGGAACTCTATGGATTTTCAATACTGCATGGACCTATGGAGACCTCCAAAAAGCGCAGACACTAGGCTTCACTACCATGGCGATGTTTCAAGTTTTCAACGCTATTAACTGCAGATCAGGAACGACATCAGTCTTTAAACTAGGCTTGGCCACAAACAAGTATTTGCTTATAGGCATTGTAACATCTGTTTCATTGCAGGTGTCAGCAACCTTTTTGCATCCGCTGCAAATTGCATTAGGCACGGTCGCCCCTTCGTTTTGGGAATGGGCGACGATATTTATCGTTTCCAGCTCAGTATTATTTGCTGACGAAATAAGAAAATTCATGATGGGCAGGATAAAGAGGTGATTACTATAAAATCAAAATATGAAGTTAAAATGATATCGATTGAAGAAAAAGATAGGCTTATGGAAAAATATGGGGAACGCCTTCTTTACGAAGAAAGAGCCGACATTTACGGGTGTTGCATCAAACTCTTAACAGACATAAAATATATGAAGGAACGTTGGGAAGAAAGCTTCTATCCGATGTCAGCGCATGTTCGTTCCCATGGAAGGCTAATAGTAACAAACGAAGAAAATGTAAAGCAGCAGGTGCTTTACGACCCGCTTTCTAAAACAGCCTTCTTGATTAACATTGACTATTATGGTTGGGTTAAGTCTCTAGCCTTAAGCGTTGCAAGCGACATCCTTGAAGATAATCATGGAATAAATTCTGTTCACGGCGCATGCGTAGACATAGACGGCAAAGGAGTTTGCCTCATTGCGCCTTCGGGTACGGGAAAAACAACGCACACTTACGGGCTTCTTAGAATTAAAGGAGTGCGTGTTGTGTCTGATGATTGGTTTTTTGTGCGCTTGATGGGAGAGCAAGCCGTTGCGTTCGCTTCGGAGAAAAATTTCTACATTCAAGCAGACATAGCCGACGTCTGGGGAGAGTATCAGAAACTTGTGGAGAAGGCTGAATTCGATTCAAAAGGCAGAGCCGTCGTAAATGTTAGATGGGTTGTGGGCAAGGGAAAAATTTTACCCATGACCACTTTGAAAAAGGCAATATTATTAAAGCGGGATCCAGAAGATCAGTCAGTATTTAACAAGCTTTTACCGAAAGAAGCCTCTCATTACATAGAATCCGTTGACTTTTGCAATCCTCATATGCTTGTGAAAGATGAACGAAAGACAAATTTAAGAAAGCAATTCTTCAAAGAATTATTTAATTCTCTTGAAATCTACATTGTAAACACTGCTGCTCCCATAATCCAAAGCCATAAAGCTATAAAAGAAGAAATTTTAGGACTATTAGGACTATAAGCTATTTGCCAGCAGGACGGCTCTATATGGAAAAAATTGGTGTTATAACAGCGGGCCGAAGGAGCCGAATTCATTCTCATTCCAGAAATAATTTGACATGGAAACCATTTGCAAGAAGCTTAAACAAGGACACAAAAAAGGAAAAACGTCAGAAATAATAGTGATAGCTGAAGGTGCAGGAGATTCTGCGCAAATAGTTAAAGAAATAAAAGAGCGAACGGGATATGATGCCCGTTTGACAGTTCTTGGTCACGCTTTAAGAGGCGGACCGCCCACAGCGCAGAGTAGAATTCTCGCCAACAAGTTTGGGGCATATGCCGTGGAGCTTCTACTAAAGGGAGCTAAAAAAAGAATGGTGGGTGTTAGAGGAGAAAAAATAGTTTCAGTAGATTTGGAATATTCTTGGCAGCAAAAGAAGGAAATAGATGAAAAGTTATATTGTTTAGCAGAAATTCTATCATCGTAGGAAGCTGAAAAAGAATGACTCAAACAGAAGAGAGATTATTAAAACAAAAAATTGCTTATTTTTCAATGGAAATAGCCGTATCCAACGATATTCATACTTACAGTGGAGGCTTAGGGGTTCTTGCAGGTGACACAATACGGTCAAGTGCAGACTTAAACATTCCCTTGGTTGCGGTTACGCTGATAAGTAAAAAGGGATATTTTAGACAAGAGCTAACCCGCGAAGGAAAGCAAATAGAGCATCCAGATCCATGGAGCCCTTCACAATTCATGCAACAATTATCCGAAGAGGTTACGGTTCAAATTCAAGATAGAACTGTCCGCATAAAGGCTTGGTTATACACGGTAAAAAGTGCGATAGGCGGAACTGTCCCAGCGTATTTTCTTGACACCGATGTGGAAGGAAACAGCTCTGAGGATAGAGAAATCACTTCATTTCTGTATGGTGGTGATGAAAGATACCGCATCAAACAAGAGATTGTTTTAGGAATAGGTGGCGTTAGGATGCTGGAAAAACTGGGCATTGACGTCCGCAAATACCACATGAATGAGGGGCACTCTAGTTTTTTGGCTCTTGAACTGCTACGGAAACACGATATGAACATCAATAGAGTCAGAAACTTATGCATTTTTACTACGCACACTCCAGTTGAAGCTGGACATGACAAATTCTCATATGACCTCGTCCGCGAAGTTCTGGGAGAATTCATCCCCCTTGAGATTTTAAGAAGCTTAGGCGGACAAGACAGATTAAACATGACGCTTCTTGCGCTAAATCTGAGTAATTATGTTAACGGTGTAGCGAAAAGGCATAGAATGATTTCTAGGGAAATGTTTCCGAGCTATGAGATTCACGCAATAACAAATGGCATCCACTCTTATACATGGACTTGTGAAAGCTTTAGACGATTGTATGACAAGTATCTCCCTGGATGGGCGCACGAACCTGAACTGCTTGTGAAAGTAGAAATCATTCCTGACAATGAAATTTGGCAAGCCCACTTTGAAGCGAAAAGGAATTTGATTAATTATGTTAATTCAGCGACAAATGCTGGCATGGACTATGACACGTTGACAATAGGATTTGCACGAAGGGCAACCGAATATAAGAGGCATACTTTGTTGTTTTCAGATATTGAAAGGCTGAAAAAAGTTAATAGGAAAGGCCGAATTCAGCTTATTTTCGCTGGAAAAGCCCATCCAAAAGACGAGATGGGAAAGAGACTGATTCAACAGATATTTAATTACAAGGAAATTTTAAAGGACGAAATCAAAGTTGCTTATCTGGAAAATTATGACATGGACCTCGCAGCCAAACTAGTGTCCGGAGCCGACGTTTGGTTAAACACTCCTTTGCCGCCAATGGAGGCGTCGGGCACGAGCGGAATGAAAGCAGCCCACAACGGCGTGATAAACTTTAGTGTATTGGATGGCTGGTGGATTGAAGGATGGATAGAGAGTGTTACAGGATGGGCGATAGGACCGGAGCCTGGAGAGCACGTTTCAACAGAAGAGCGAAGAGCTACGGAGCTTGAGGACCTTTATGGAAAATTGGAGTATGTAATTATTCCTTTATATTATAAGCGTAGGGATAAATGGATAAAAATGATGAAAAATTCAATAGGAAAAATTGCGTGCCATTTCAACAGTCACAGAATGATGTACAGATACGTAACCGAAGCATATCTATGAAATGCTTTGTACGCGCTATTCTTTTATTGTTGAAGAGTCCATAGATAAGGTTGCGCTCTTCAACAGTTATTGAAGCTGTTTCGGTTTGATCCAGACAACAGTGCTGGGGGTAGTTGTAGGATTTGAAAGAGAAATAACGAACAAACAGAAGTAACAGTAAATAAAA
>CALJDG010000107.1 GCA_938023865.1 uncultured archaeon
ACGTAGCTTAGCCTCACTTCTTAGAAAATCCTAAAAAAGACTGCTGAGAGGAACCGTGTGGAAGCTTTAGGCGTTTCACTCCTCAACAGTTATTGCCTGTGTTGGACATGATGTTACACAAGCCATGCAGGCTATGCAGTCGCCCTCCCTAACGGGAACAGACTTCTGGGTGTCAGGGTATTCTGGCAGATTCTTGAGTTCGAAAACGTTTACTGGGCATATTTCGACGCATACGCCGTCACCGTTGCATTTACTCCAGTCAACCTTAACTTTTGGCATACACCTCAACCTTAACATAAATTTTGAAGTCTTCCACATTTAATACTTTCCAAAAATGCGGGATGGCAAATGCTTTATCAATAATAAACGGCAATAAAAGGCATGAAAGGGGATGCCTAATAAAAGCGAAGGAAAGGGTTCAGCGGCAAGCACAAGCATTGAGGAACTGAGCAAAAAGCTCGACTTGATAATTAAGAGACTTGAAGCGTTAGAAACGCTTTTGTTAAGCAACCCAGAATACGCTGAGTTGTCGCCTTATCTGCGGTTAAGCCGTTTTGGAGTAAGCTTGTACGGTGAACCCCTAAAGTTGGCGGCTAGGCTGAAAACAGCTGAAAAACACTTGAAAAAAGAGTGGATAGCTAAAGACGAGATTTCAAGATGCATAGTTCAAGCCTTAGCCATAAACGAAAAGCTAAACGTTTCAGCGATAACACGACAAGTGCGCCGAATACGGGGAAAAGCCTCAAGAAGAATAATAAGGGAAAGGCTTAAACGCCTAGAAAATGAAGGCGTCGTCCAAAAAGCAGAAGGCTACGGAAGCGTTTACAAGCTCGCAGAGTGACCGCCCAGCTGACCACTTCTTTCCAGAATAAATAACAATGCTAGCCAACCTTCTAATTCTTACGAGGCGAATAAAATGGATAGAGATATACAATCAGAATTTGAGGCTAGAAAGAGCCAAGCGATAGAGTTGGCGCGTAGGCTTATCCAAACCGTTAATTGTCGCAAAACCAAGTGAAAAGGAGGTGAAAGCAAGATGGCTGAAGATAAGGAAAGGAAAAAGGAAAAGGAAGACGTTGAGGAGCTGAGGGAAGTTCTAAGCGTGATCTCAAAGGAAGTGCCAGCCCTAATAAAGGGGATAATTGCCAGCGTATTCTCAGAAGAAGCCGGAAGAGACATGGGAAGGGCAGCCGCCGTCTTCTACAAAGAGCTTAAAGAGGCGGGCATGCCGGAAGACGTAGCCGTCAAAATGACTGAAGGCTACATTTCCACATTCACAAGCCTAGGCGAAATCATGAAAAGGGCTGTGGGCGGAGAAAAGCGTATAGAAACGAAAGAGTTGGAGAAAGAGCTGGAGAAGGAGATTTCAAGGAAAATTAGGGAAAAGCTGGCTGAGAAAGGCTTAGCCGAAAAGGGAGAAAAAGAAGAAAGCGAAGAAGAGGAAGAAGACGAGGACTAGGCTGAAACAACAGCCCTTTAACATGTTAAAAGGAAGCAGCAGTGAAGCTAACCAGCATAATTAGCGTAGCACTTCACACTATTCGCCTTCTACTAAGCCTACTTGCCATTTGGCTAAGCTTCGGTTGGAAGGTGCGAAAAGCAAGAAAATCCTTTGAAAAAGAACTGGTTAAGGCTGGGATGGCGAAAAAAGACGCAAAAAGGCTAAGCGAATGGTACTCAAAACTTAAGAATGACGTTGTTCAAACCGTAAAGTCCTCAGCTTTTACATGGCGTTAAACTTTTTAGATGTCGTTGTGAATCTGCGCGCAGCAGTGGGATGAAAAACTTATTCCATAGCCTTGCGCCTCAGCATATTTTATGGCTTCTTCAGATGGAAAAGCTATGGCATCGACGCCCGCTTTTACGGCTAAAACGTCTGTTTCTGCTCTGTGCTTGCCCTTTGGTCGCATACAGCCCAAAGCTATTGGAGTTTTTGGAAACATGATCCTTGCAGCGGCTAAAACTTTGGCTATTTCTAATGGCTCTGGAGGTTTCACGTTCTCCATCATTGTCCCACGTATGGGCATGAAAGCAATTATGACTAGGGCTGAAGGCTTATACTTAGAGATCATCTGCAAAGCGTGTAACTCGCCCTTTAACCGTCCATAATAAAGCCCAACAATAACGTGAGGAACAAAAAACAAGCCAGATTGGCTTAACGCCCTTAATGCATCCTCATAATCCCTAACCGTAACTTTCAAGTTGTAAACCTCACGTATCGTCTCATCATCTCCGATGACGTCGATTAGGGCGATGTCAACACCAGCCTCTCTAAGCTTTAAAGCCTTCTCATCGTTCACAATTCCAACATGTGTAAAAATAGTTAAGCTAAAATCAGTCTTAACCCGCCTAATGGCTTTTGTGAACTTTTCCAGAGGAACGGAACCGTCTGGTAGACAGCCGCCGCTGATCAAGCAGCCAATGGCTCCATTCGCCTTAAGCTTTGCACACAAGTTATAAAGCTCCTCTGGGGTTTTAGCTGGTCGCATTGTTTCGAGGACTTTCCCGCCGCAATGCTTACATTTTAATGCGCAGCCCTTTCCCGTTACGGAGATTGTTGGAAAAATTTTGTCTGAAGAGCGGAAATAAGCCGTTTTATAATATGTGAAGCTTGGAGCATAAAAATGGATGCGTCGTCTTTTGGATGCCAAATTGAAAGCGTTGTTTTGCAAAAGTTTGGAAAACTCTTTCGTATTCATTTGCCAAGTGGCTTCTGGGGTGAACTGTACCATTTTCCTCTTTACTAGTTCCTAAGAAGATCCTTAATAACTTTCGCTGGTGTCCGCAGCTTACCTTTTAGCTTTTTCTTCATTACGTGAAATGGTTGGCGTCGGCGCCGTTCCCACTGTATTAGCAGTCCTAATTGTTTTTGCAATTTTCTCCAGATACCTCTGGAAGCTTAAGGTTCTAAAAACCGACAATCCTCTTTCGGTTATTGCGTAAAGCTTCTTTTTGCCGGTGAATTTTTCCACAACCAACCCGTTCCTCATCAAGGATTCTAAGCGCTGATAAAGAATATTGCAGTCCATGTTGGTTTTGTAGGCTATGCTATCAGCTGTTAATGGTCTTTTAGCCAAGGTTGCCAATATAGCTTCGTAATTTTCAAGTTTGGACTTTCGCAAATTCTTCACACTCGAAATCATGGTTTGACAATGATAATGATAATAATACTTATGAATTCAGAATCAATAGCAGAAAGATGCCTAAAGCACACATGAATGTGAAAAGCTTGGTGGCCGCCAAAATTCCTGAAGTGATTCGAGTCTCGTTAGGCTCAGCTATAGTTCTAGGGCTGATTGATGGTAGGCTTGATGCCAAACCAACAACAGCCTACCTCATGACATACAGGCGTGGGAAGTGTCTTGCAAACTGCGGATTCTGTCCCCAAGCAAGGGAAAGCCGCAGCAGAGCCGACATGCTCTCAAGGGTTTCATGGCCAGCTTTCAGAATAAAACGAGTACTTGACAAAATAGAAGCGATTGCAAGAAATGGCTGTGTTAGGCGCGTCTGCATCCAAGCCCTAAACTATCCACAAGTACACACGCATATCCAATCACTTGCAAGGGAAATTTCTAAACACGCAAACGTTCCCATATCAGTTTCATGCCAACCCCTTAATCCAAAGAATATGAGGCTTCTAGCGGAGGCTGGCGTTGAAAGGATAGGCATACCCTTGGACGCTGCAACTCCAGAAATTTTCGATAAGGTCAAGGGAGCTTCCGCCGGCGGACCATACGACATGGAGAGGCAGCTGGAGCTACTCAAGGATGCTGTGAAAGTTTTTGGGGAGGGAAAAGTCAGCACCCACCTAATTGTTGGTTTGGGCGAGTCTGAAAGGGAAATGGTAGAAATGATTCAGAAGTGCGTTGATATGGGTGTTTTGCCAGCCCTCTTCGCTTTCACACCAATCGCTGGAACAGCCCTAGAAAACTTGAAACAGCCGCCAATTCAACAGTACAGACGGATACAGCTAGCCAGACACTTAATCTTTCATAAAATTTCAAGAATTGAAGCTATGACATTTGATAAAAACGGTCGCATTAAAAGTTTTGGTATGAATAAGCAAGTCTTAAGGCAAATAGTTGATTCTGGCGAACCGTTTAGGACTTCCGGTTGCCCGGATTGCAACCGTCCATATTACAATGAAAAGCCAGGTGGTCCGATCTATAACTATCCGAGACCACTAAGCAGAGAGGAAATAGCAAAAGCTTTTGAAGATTTAGCCCTAACTTAAGGTCCTTTCGCCTCCAACAGGGGCTGCTGCGGAATTTTCGGCTTCTGCCTTGTAACCTGCTCAACTATTCGCCAGAAATCTTCCTCGGTTAAGCCTCTCCGAAGTTCCCTCATAAGCTTCTTTATTTGGTAGAAGGTCATTTGAGTTCCACCCTTGTCTAGGCTTTCTTGCAGACCCCTTATCCTTCTAACTATTTCGTCAATCTGCCATGGCGTAGCCTTTATTCCAGCCGTTTCCAGCCGTTTTTCAACAAGGCGTCTTCCACCAGTTCTCCCAACATAGAATTGTGTTTCTCTTTCAATCATTTCAGGTGGGAAAGGTTCAAAGAGCAGTGGATGGGCAAGCATTCCCTCAACGTGCTCGTCAACTTCGTAGGAGAACGCGTTTTCGCCCACAATTGGTTTATGGAACTGTATCGGTAAGGCAAAGCTCTTTTCCGCCTGTTGAGCAAGCCTATAAAGTTTCTTTACATCAACACCAGTATCTATATCGTATAGAAGTTCTAAGGCAGCAACAACCTCCTCTAAAGGGGCTACACCAGCCCTCTCGCCGAAACCGATGAGACATGTATGCACGTAAGCTACGCCTTCCTCTACGGCTGCCAACGTGTTTGCTGTCGCTAATCCAAAATCGTTATGGCAATGAATAGAAAGTGCAACATCTCTTCCAAGAACTTGCTGAAGTTCATCTTTAACATGGGAAACAAGATAACGCACCGATAAAGGTCTCAAAAAACCAACCGTGTCGGCGATCACAAGCTTATCAGCGCCAGATTTCACAGCAGCCTCAAAAATTTGTAAAATATCTGGCAAGGGTGTTCTTGAGGCGTCTTCCAAAACAAAGTCGACGGTTACACCGTGCCTTTTGGCATATTCTATACACTCAACAGCGTTTTTAAGGGCTTGCTCCTTTGACATTTTAAGCCTATATTGGAGGTTAAGCCCATTAAATGGCGTGAAGATGACTACTTCCTTAACGCTGCAGTCCAGGCAAGCATCCACGTCGCTTTTATTTGCTCGTGCAGAGGCGGCTATACTGGCTTTCTGAAAGCCTTCGTTTGCTATCCTCCTAACAGTATTCTTCTCTTCATCTGAAAGTGCTGGAAAACCAACAGTTATAATAGAAACACCAGCTTCGTCCAAAAGCTTTGCCAATTTAACTTTCTCCACATAAGTTAAGAAAACGGTTGGAGTTTCAACACCCTCCCGCAGGGTTTCGTCCCAAATATAAACTCTGTTGGGAAGCCTCGGAGGGAGGTTCTTCCTCAAACGATTATAGTTGGCTATTAAACCTTGAGCTTCAAGCTTCTTAAAGATCGTTTTCCGCATGAGCATCACATTCCAACAAGTAAGTGAACACTAAACGCATCATGTTATTTCACAAGCACTTATATAAGAATTCAGCATTTAAAAAGATAATAAAAGCTGGAAGCGATGGTAATTTATGGATTTATTCGAGGTCATAGAGAAAAGGAGAAGTATAAGAAAGTTTAAGCCTAACTCCATACCTAAAGGAGACTTAAGAAAAATTCTTGAAGCGGGACGCTTAGCACCTTCAGGAGGAAATCGCCAGCCATGGTACTTTATAGTTGTAAGAGAAATAGAAACCAAGAAATCATTGGCCGTCGCTTCAAACAATCAGATGTTTATGGCAGATGCTGATGTAATCATTGTTGTATTAGGAGACCCTAAGGCATCGCCTACAAAGCTTCCATACACGCTATCCGCAACCAGAATACCGTACAAGCAAGATCCCATGATTGCGGTTGAGCATATGGTTTTAGCAGCGACAGCCCTTGGATACGGAACATGTTGGGTTGGTGCCTTCAACGAAGAAGAGGTTAAAAAGATTCTTAAAGTTCCAGAAGACTTAGCCGTTATAGCATTGCTCCCTATAGGTGTTCCAAACGAGAATCCGCCAGCAAGGCCTCGAAAAGCGTTTAATGAAATATTCTTTGAGGAATCTTACGGTGTTCCCCTAAAACTTTAAACAAAATATTCGAAGATTTAAATTTGGAACATTTAAAACAGTTATAAGAGGGGTCTTTATTGGTTGAGGCACTAATAGAGGATAAACAGATAACTCTAAAAGAGGCGGCGAAACTCGTTCCAGACGGGGCGCATCTTTTCTGGGGAGGATTCGGCTTCCAGAGGCCACCAATGGCTTTCGCCCATGAACTTGTGAGGCAGAAAAAGCGAAATCTAACAATCTACACTTGCGGTTCAGAGATGGACATTGACATACTCACAGGGGCATACGTGGTTTCCCGCTTCGAACTGGCTTTTTTCGCCATTGAAGGTATAGGTTTGGCTCCAAACATCCAGCGGAGGATCCGCGAGGGTGCCGTTCAAATTGAGGACTATACAAATTTGGCTATGGCTCTGCGCTTTTTGGGCGGCGCTTTAGGGGTTCCGTTCATGCCTTTGAAAAGCATGCTTGGAACAGACTTGTTGGCAAAAACAAAATTCAGACCTAAAAAGGCTGAAGTTATGACTTGCCCATTCACAGGTGAGAAGGTTGTGCTTGTACCATCTGTGCGTCCAGACTTCAGCATAGTGCACGTATCTCGCGTGGATAGGGAGGGCAACGCCCAGATAGATGGCATAAAGGGCGAAGACGTGGAGGGCGCAAGGGCTGGCAAAAAAGTAATTGTCCTAGCCGAAGAAATAGTTGACACGGAGTTTATACGTTCACAACCAGATCAGACGGTAATTCCCAACATTTACGTGGACTACGTGGTGGAGTGTCCTTGGGGCGCTTATCCGATGATGGTTTACAACTACTATAACTATGACATGGAGCATATACGCATGTACTACCAGCAGTGCAAAACAGAGGAGGGATGGCAAAAATACTGTAAGGAATATATTACTGAAGTTGAGGACCACATGGGGTTCCTCAAGAAAATTGGAATGGAACGCCTCCTAAAGCTTAGGGCTAAAAAGCCTTTCCCCTACTAAAGGAGTGAAATGCCATATGGAAAAGAAGAATTATGCAAAGCCTGGCGAGTTCACAACTCTTGAGCTTATGGCAGTCTGCGGTGCCAGAGCCATAAAAAACGGCGAAGTAGTTTTTGTTGGAACAGGTTTGCCAATGATTGCCGCAATGCTTGCCAAAAGAACTCACGCGCCTAAAGCCAAAATAGTTTATGAGGCTGGCTTTATAGACTCAAACGCCATAGACATCGCCTTATCAATAGCCGACTCAAGGCTTGGTTATAGGGCTTCAGCAGCCATAGGCTTAATAGAAACTCTGGGACTGCTTCTGCAAGGTGGGCACGTTGATGTTGGCTTCGTTGGAGCAGCTCAGATAGACGAGTATGGAAACATAAACACCACATATATAGGCGACTTCGAGCACCCAACCGTGCGGCTTCCAGGAAGCGGCGGCGGAAACGACATAGTCTCATCGGCAAAACGCATCGTCATAATAATGACCCATGAAAAGCGGAAGATGGTAAAGAAACTCGACTACATAACAAGCCCAGGCCACTTGAACGGCCCAGGAGCAAGAGAAAAGGCTGGCTTGCTAGGTGGCGGGCCATCCCTCGTGGTCACAAACCTTTGTCAAATGGATTTTGACCCGAAAACAAAACGGATCAGGCTTGCAACAATCCATCCTGGAGTGGCTTTACAGGAGATTATGGAGAACACCGAATTCGACTTGATTATGCCAGAGCATGTACCAATAACAGAGCCGCCAACATACGAGGAACTGACCATTTTAAGGGCTATAGACCCCCACGGGATTTACATACCGAGACCAGCGCAAAGCAAATAACGTAAAACCTTATTTTATCAATTTGTTTTGCACTTTCTATAAGAAAGCATTTTATATTGACTTTGGAAAATGGAGACTGGTTGTGATGTCATGGATTTTGAATTAACCCCTGAGCAGAAAATGATAGTCGAAACAGCCACCGAGATTGCCCGAGACTACGGCCCAGAATATTGGCGTGAAAGAGACCGCGAGCACGAGTTTCCAGAAGAATTTTGGAAAAGCCTTGTCGACGCTGGTTTTCCAGGCATAGTTATCCCAGAAAAGTATGGCGGAAGTGGGATGGGAATGTTTGAAATGCTGTTGGCCATGGAAACCTTGGTTTCTGAGGGTTGCGGACTTGCCGGAGAATGGTTCTTATGCCTTTCAGCGGTTTTTGGCGGCTTATCCATAGTGAAGCACGGCAATGAGACCCAAAAAGAAAGTTACCTGCCAAAAATTGCAAGGGGTATGGAGTTTTGCTTAGCCCTGACAGAACCAGATGCTGGAACAAACACTTTAAACATTAAAACCATGGCTGTTCGGCGAGACGGCGAATACGTGGTTAATGGTCAGAAAATTTTCATATCTGGGGCGGACAGAGCCAAGGGAATGCTTCTGGTGACTAGGACAACGCCGGTTGATAAAGCGCCTAAAAGAACCTTAGGCTTGACACTTTTCCTTGTTGATTTGCCAAACCCCGCTATTGAAATAATCCCCATTGAGAAGCATGGAATAAACTACTCGAAAACCTTTGAGGTTTACATAAGCGACTTAAGGGTTCCGAAAGAAAACGTTTTAGGCGAACCGGAGATAGGCTGGTACTTGCTTTTGGATACGCTTAACCCGGAGCGCATGTCCTTTTCCGCGGCGGCATGCGGTTTAGGAATATTAGCCATTAAAAAGGCTGTTGAATATGCAAAAGAAAGAAGGGTTTTCGACGCGCCCATAGGAGCGCATCAAGCCATACAGTTTCCACTGGCTGAAGCCAAAGCCAAAATCGAAGCTGCAAGGCTCCTGAATTATAAGGCTGCGTGGCTTTATGACCGTGGGCAAGAATGTGGGGCGGAAGCCAACATGGCTAAAGTAGCAGCTGTTGAAGCTGGAACCGAGGCTGTTTACCATGCAATGCAGACCTTCGGCGGGTATGGCTATGCTGTGGAGTATGATGTAGAACGGTGGTGGCGGGAAATAAACCTCATAAGACTGGCACCAGTAACCCATCAAATGGCATTAGCCTTCATAGGTCAACACGTCCTGGGACTACCCAAATCCTATTAGGAAAAGCTTTGTAGCGCTTTGCCAGTGCAAAGAAAAGCGTAGTGCGCTTCAAAGAAGCCATGCCCTACTAATTCTAATATGCTTTCTGTTTCAGCTTCACTCTCGTCCTTTCAACCCTTCTTAAGTGCGGCTATAATATTTGAAATCAAAAATTGGACGATAATATATTGAGCACGTGCCGTGAGATGTAAAGGGGGCTGGAAAATCTTTTAACAATGTTCTTCACAATTTAGTCTTCTATCTTGGATGGTGAACATGTTTGGTTGAAGTTAAAAGGGTAGCTGTTCTAGGTGCTGGTTTGATGGGTCATGGAATCGCACAAGTGGCTGCCCAAATTGGCAAGTACGAGGTTTACCTCCGGGATATTGAGCAGAGGTTTGTGGACAACGGCATGAACATGATTCGCAACAGCCTCCGGAAGTTCCTAAGTAAGGGACAGATAACCGAAGCGGAGTTGAATGAAACCTTGGCTAGGATACATCCAACAACAGACCTTAAAGAGGCTGTTTCGAAAGCTGACTTGGTTATTGAGGCTATTCCAGAGAATATCGAACTTAAGAAGGCAACTTTCCGCGAAGTGGACATGTTAGCACCACCCAACGCTATAATCGCCTCTAACACTTCTTCCATAAGCATAACAGAGCTCGGATCAGCCACAAAACGTCCAGAAAAGGTTTGCGGGATGCACTTCTTCAATCCGCCGCAATTGATGAAGCTTGTGGAAGTAATTAAGGGTGCCAAAACATCAGATGAGACTGTGCAAACGGTTTTGGATGTAGCCCACAAAATGCAAAAAGAAACAGTTTTGGTAAAGAAAGACTGTCCGGGCTTCATTGTTAACCGCATCTTAATACCCGCATTAAACGAGGCTGTAGCGCTCTACTGGGAAGGCGTAGCGGACAGAGACGACATTGACAAGGCTATTAAGCTTGGATTGAACTGGCCTATGGGGCCTCTGATGTTGTTAGACTATATTGGTGCAGATACAACGCTGGCCATTGCAGAGGTTCTCCAGAGGGAGCTTGACCCGAAATTTCATCCGCACCCGGGATTAAAGCAGATGGTTAAAGCCAATTTGCTAGGAAGAAAAACTGGAAAGGGTTTCTACGACTGGACACAGAAATAATTGAAAGGGGATGGACGAAATTGGAGTTTAAGTACATTTTATACGAGAAAAGCGAGGGCATAGCCACAATAACGATAAACAGACCGGAAGCACTAAACGCCTTCAACGCCGAAGTGGTCTGCGAA
>CALJDG010000108.1 GCA_938023865.1 uncultured archaeon
AGCCTTTTGGTATTGTTTGTACTGAGGCTATGAGTATGGCTAAGCCTGTTGTTGTTGGGGCTAGGGGTGTGAGCGGTATGAGGGAGATAGTTGTGCCCTCAGGCCCGAACCAATGCGGCTTCCACATAAACCCATACGATCAGGATAATATGGCTGAAACGCTAATCGAGGCCGTAAAAAGCCCGGGGAATCTGGCGAAAATGGGTAGAAATGGTAGGGAGCGAGTTCAAAGATTCTTCAACTGGGACAATGTGGTGAACAAAACCCTTAAAATCTATGAGAACCTACTGAGCGGATGATGACTAAAAATGTTAGCAAACGATTTGAGGAAAGATTACATACTGGACCGATGGGTGGTAATAGCCTCGCAAAGAAGAAGGAGGCCCACAGACTATGCAAAGGGACAAAGCGAGGAAAGGAAACCGTCTATATGCCCGTTCTGCCCAGGAAACGAACATCTGACCCCGCCGGCATCGCTCATATACACAGTTGAAAATGGCAAAATAGGAAAAACTAGGGATGATGATGGCGCACGCCGTAAAGACTGGATTATAAGATGCATCCCAAACCTATATCCGGCGTTTTCACCACCAACGGCAGAAATGAAAAAACAAAAAGATAATTCCAGTCTGCATTTTTCTCATAAACATGTACATTATGTACGTATGGAAGCTCATGGACACCATGAGGTCCTTATTGAATCGCCAAATCATGATGAGCACCCAAGTGTGGCTAGATTACCGCAGTTGATTCAAGTTATAAACGCCCTGAAAGATAGGACAACTTACTTCATGCAGAAGGAGTATGTACGTTACATTTCAATCTTCAGAAATCATGGCGCCAGCGCCGGCGCATCCCTATCCCATGCGCATTTGCAAATCATAGCTACGCCGATAATTCCAAAAATAGTTGGTGAAGAGGCGGATGCGAGCAGAAAATTTTATGCGGAAACTGGGAGATGCGTATTCTGCGAGATAATCAATAGAGAATCAGCAAGCGAACGGCTCATATGGGCCAATGGGGACTTCGCTGTTTTTACACCATGGGCGCCCACCAACCCCTTTGAGTTCTGGATATTTCCAAAAAGACATCAGACAACCATACTGGAACTTACGGATGATGAAGTTAAAGGGCTTGCTGAAGCGATCAGAGTTAGCCTAGGAGGATTAAAGAGACTGCTGAATGATCCGCCGTACAACCTCGGTTTCCACATGATTCCGGATGAAAAATATCACTGGCATATAGAAGTCTACCCGAAAATGGCCATATGGGCCGGATTTGAGAAGAGCACAGGGATGTATATAAACACGGTGTCGCCTGAGGAGGCGGCTGAAAGCCTGAGGGGACCATTTAGGATTGAGGAGGAAAACCTTAAATCGATTCAGTAGCGCTTTAACTGTACATGCTCAGAACCTTTCTTATCCCATCAACGGTTATAAAATACTTTTTTGTCCCAGAATCCGTGCTTACAGCAATATAGTTGCCATCCATTAGAGTCTTAAGATTCTGCTCAACCTTCGATGGCTCCAGCATCGTCCAGCGCACTATTTCTTCAAATGTAAGTGACCTCTCAGAGCTTGTGGCGCCAATATTGTGAAGCATGCATAGGAAGTATATTTCCTCCGGCACGGATGCAGGTTCGCCGCCATTATCTATACTCATTCCTCAAGCGCCCTCCTATAAACTTCAATTGTTCTCTCAGCCACAGCATCCCAACTATATATTTCATATATTTTTCTTTTAGCATTTTGCACAAGCCAGGATGCATAACCTGGGTCGGAAAGAATCCTGTTGACGCCCCAAGATATTGAATCCGGATTTTCGGCATAAGCCAAAAAGCCAGTTCGATCATGCTCAATTATCTCAGACAAACCGCCGGTGTTGCTTGCCACAACCGGAACCCCCGCGGCCATGCCTTCAAGAGCAACAATGCCAAATGGCTCATAAACTGACGGAACCACGAGAACATCTGAGCTCAGAGTTAGCTCAACTAGATCATTATCGGGGAGAAAACCTAAAAAGGTTATTTTATGCTGACAGCCAGTTTGAACCGCAAGATTCCATAAGTGATCCTTTAACCATCCGTCCCCAACTATAACTATCCTGGCATCAGGATTAACCCTGATAATCTGGGGAGCGGCCCTAATCAGGTATTCCACACCCTTCTGCGGAGCCAATCTCCCAATGAAGAGCACTAGCCTTTCATGAGGCGCTATGCCGAACCGCCTTTTAACGGACTCGCGGTCAACACTAATATTATACTTCGACGCATCAACGGCATTTGGGATAACATCGATTTTATGCCAGGGGAGACGAAAATGTTCCTCAATCTCGCGTTTTGCAGAATTGCTAACAGCAATGATCCTCTTAGACTCATACGTCATCCACCACTCAATCCCATCAATAAGACGGGAATCTGGACTGTGAATGCCACGTGCCCTGCCAGCCTCAATGCTATGAACAGTTGAAACCAGCGGCGCGTTCAAGTAATGTTTTGAGGCTATGCCAACCGGAGCTACAAGCCAATCATGAGCGTGAATGATATCAAACTTAAAATCCCTGCTTAACATTGCAACTCTCTTCTCTAAGAAATGGTTAAATATGAGAACCCAAACTACAAAATTCGGATGCCCAAGCTCCACTGGCGCCCGATAAATCTTTACACCATCACTTTCCTCATACTGAGGCGCTCCTGGAAAATCTAAGGTGACGACATGAACTGAATGGCCCCTTCTAGCAAGAGCTCTTGTAAGATCGAAACAGTGTCTAGCTATTCCGCCAACTATTCTAGGCGGGTACTCCCATGTTAGCATACAAATGTTCATGTGCGACCGGCGCGCTCATCTAAGCTTCTAAGAACCTTAAGATTTCGCATGATTATAATCTTTATGCTTATTGCACCGCACATGTTATTGGGTTAGGCTCGGTATTTCCCTCAGAGGCTTAATCCCGAATCCATGCTTCACTAAAAATCTTCGAACTCTCGGAAGACCGGGCTATCTGTTTCATTAATTCTTAAACAAAACCTTTTTCCCTCATAGAGCGGGCTCATGTCGTAAAAGCGCAACCTTCTGCAGAAGCGAGGGATTACTGAGCAGGGAATTTATCGATGATATCCCAAAAATTAAATAGATAAATCACTATAATTCGCCTTTACTTTACTAAGCCAAAATATTATGTGGCTCCTCAATTTTATATTTTCGCTTTCATGAATGTTCCTTCATATGCGCGCCTAGAAGGATAAAAACAACGATTTATGAAAGAAAACTGGAAATGTGGATGGCTCCTACTGAACAACCTCATTATATACTCTGAGGGTGTTTTCTGCAACGATCTTCCATGTAAAGGACTCTGAAACCCTCCTTCTAGCGTTCTCCCCGCACCTCTTCCTTAAATCCTCATCCTCCAGGAGAGCAGTCACAAACTTTGCTATGTCGCCGGGATCGTATGGGTTTATGTGGAAGCCGCATTGGTTCGGGCCTGAGGGCACAACTATCTCCCTCATACCGCTCACACCCCTAGCCCCAACAACAACAGGCTTAGCCATACTCATAGCCTCAGTACAAACAATACCAAAAGGCT
>CALJDG010000109.1 GCA_938023865.1 uncultured archaeon
AAACTACCTAAAAGACCTAATCGCCAACAGACTCGAAGAAACCATAGAATTCGGCAAACAAATGTCACCAGCATACCTCCTAAACTACCTACAATCCCTATTCGGCCCAACAATATTCTTCGACCACCTCCTCAGCATAACCCAATCCTACTCCATATGCGACGCCACAGTCATAAACAAAGAAGGACACAGAGCTCTAAACACAGGCTTCCACCTCGCCCTATTCGGAGAACCCGGCACAGGAAAAACATTCGCCACAAAAGACATGATAATGGGCAACGAAACCCAAGGAGTCCCAGCCCACGGCCTCCCAGGAATAAACAGATACTGCGGAGGAATGACACCAGCCATGTTCATAGCCATAGGCGAAGCCTACGTAGGCAGACGCTACAACTTCATAGTAACAGAATTCAACGACTGGTTCAAACACAAAGGCATGGTCGAACCCCTAAAACTCGCCATGGAAAGAAGCACAATAAGATACGAAACGAAAACCTACACAGTCGGCCCTTACCGCTTCTCATCATTTTTCTCAGTAAACTACAACACCCAAGTCTATGAGAAAGGATACGAAGTAACGGTAAGAGATCCAAACTTCAACGCCATAGAAGATCGCATGCTCTGCCGCTTACACAGACTAACAAAACAAAAATATCAAGAGCTATCAAAAAGCCAAAGAGCCCTAATTCTAGGCGAATTAAAAGCTAAAATGGAACAAGCCTACAAAATCCGAGATCACCTCACACTCGTCTACGCCATACAAGCCAAAGACCCACTGGTCGCAGGAAGCTTCTACGACAAAAAAGTACAAATAACAGACGAAATACTAAAAATGCTCGAAAAAGCAAGCAACCTTGTTCTCGAACATCTCACCGTCAAAGTTGTTCCATTCTCGATGCGCCTTGAAAGAAGAGCCCTCCAACTTGCAGCGGCAATGTCGCTCATGAACTACTTCAACACAGATTCCGACGTAATTCCAATAGACAGCCTCGCAGCAAAAATGGCAGTGCAATTCTTCATAGAGGAAGCATGGATACGATCAAACGAAGCGTTCCCGATATACCACGTAATGAAAAAACTCGCAACCCCAGCTGCTGAACAAAGCGAAGCGGTGATTCCACAACCAACACAAGCAACATGGGAAAGCACAGAAAAACCAAATGAGCCTAAACAACCAGATGAGTACACAGAAGAAGAACTGCCAAAAGGATTACAACCCATAGGTTTCGGAATGTTCATGGATCAAGCTGGTAACATATGGGACTATCGAATAGGGCCTGATGGTAGAAGATTTTATAGCAAAAGAAAATAAAAGGCCAAATAAAAAGTGAAAAACTTTTATTTTTAAAAGGCCTTTTATTTCATTAGGTATGGAGGGATTTGATGCCCATAATAAATGCGTTTAGAATTTACCAGAGAGGATTACCAATCTATATAACTACCATGAAAGCAGCCGACTTATTAGCGTCCTACAAAATAGATCGATGGAGCGAAGACAACCCTAAAGGATATCAAAGAGCCCTCGTGCCAATAAGAGTGCGCAAAGCAATGAACTACTTGTTAAAAGAAGAAGGAGTATTCCCCACGTCAATCCTTGTCAACGTGCGAGGGAAAATAGAGTTCAGGCCAAAGATGAAGATTGAAAATTTCGCAGAATTTGGAGAATTAATAATCTCCCCAGAATCGCTGCCCTTCTCAGTCGTAGATGGACAACACCGACTTGAAGGCCTAAAAGCTGCAAGAGAAGAAGACCCAAAATTCGATGATTACCCATTACCAATAACAATAGTCAATTTACCAAACGTCTACGATGAAATGCGCCAATTCTACATAATAAACACGAGACAAAAAGGAGTCCCCACAGATCTTGTACAACGCCACCTATATGAAATGTCAGAAAAAATGGGCAAGCCAAAACTCCTCATGCTAGAGGGTGAAAAAGCGGTACTAACAGCAGAAGCAATTCCGATAGTTGACATTATAAGAAGTGATTCACGATCTGTTTGGTACAACAAAGTTCAACTTCCAGGAGAAAAGAAGCAGCCACACTACATAATCAAACAAAGACCACTTGCAGACTCGATAACCTACATCCTAAAATCGAGGCCAAGCTTCAGAAGAATGAACCCAAAAGAACTAGCCGACAACCTCATCACCTACTGGAACGCTCTTAAGGAAATTTTCCCAGAAGCCTTTGAAAATCCAAAAGAATACACCATACAAAGAACTCCGGGCGCATACTCTTTACACATGATATATCCCCACATATACGAATTATGCGAGCAAGCCAACGATTTCTCAGAGAGAAAGATAAAACAAATACTTGAAAAAATGTTCCAAAATGTGGCAGAAGCCATACCAGTTGACCAACTAGAAAGCTCCTTCTGGCACAGAAAAGAAGGACACCCCTTAGCCATAGCAACAAGCATGAAAACAATAAAAGCATTAGCAGAATACTTCACACAAGCCCTTGAAACCGTTCAATAAACATAAATTTTCAGGAAATTAAATAGAAATGGAAGAAAAATATGCAAAATTTGAAGAATTTGCGAGAATAAAACATCAATCATCAACCGTTATATTTGGAGACATACTACAGAAAATAGTCGGCCAAAATCTAACTTTAACCATAAAATTCAAACTCACCCCAATTTGTTATGCCTTTTGCTCGCACTTAAAAGCCGTGCTCCACTTTGATGGCCAGCGTATAAAAACCTTTTACGCATCGATCCCCAAAACAATGAAAGATTTGAAAAGAGAGCTAAGCATAGAAATTTGCACAAAAATCACCTACACGTCTACAGGAGAGCATAAACTAAAAATAGAAATGAACGGTGTTCTCCCGTCAGGTCAAACGTTAGGGCTCGTTTCCTCTAAAGAAATTACAATTCAACTACCTAAACTTGAAATACCAAGACAGCCTCTACGAAAACAAATTATTGTCGAGAAGATCAGAAGCGAATCTGGCATAGCCATAATCACACCAGACGTACAAAAACTATTCAGGGAAATGAAAGAACTATGGAAAAAAGAATTACAAGCATTAAGGCAAAAATGAAACAGAATGATTAACAGAATGACAAAGGTGAAACAAACGATTGCAGTCTATTAACAGCATTTATAAGAAAGCCTATGTCGAAAGCTTACGGAACGCTGAACAATACGCAAAAGACGCAGAAAAACTGATAGATCAAAAAAGTTACGGTCATGCTTTAGCATTTTGCATTCTCGGCGAGGAAGAATTGATTAAGTCGCTTTTATTTCTCGTAACCTCATATAACATAATACCTAATGAGGATATGAATACGCTACTAAAGGAACTATCTTACAGCAAAAGAGCACATTTAATTAAGCTACTCCTTTCATGGTTCTTATCCGCACCTGTCACCACAATAGATCAGTTGAAGAAGTTTATAGTTAAAAAGTCAGAACTTACAGATCAAATAAAAAGAATTAATTAGAAGGGGAAAGGGGTTTCCAGAGATCAAGGAGAAACAGCAAATGAAACTTCAAGGACTTTATGTTGATATTAAAAATGGAAAAGTAACGTCGCCCTTTGAAATAAAAGAGGAACTTCCAATCAAATCGCTCTCAATCTTCAAAAAATCTATACAAGAAGTCAAAAAGTACGCTGAAATAATCGAGAACCAACCAATTGCACGAAATATGCTCAAACTGGTTTTTCAAAAGGGATTCGACTTCATAGAAACTTTATAATCAAACTTCGGCCTCAACTACGGAGCAACCCTCTTTCTTGCTGACGTTGTATACGACGTCTGCCACGTCCTCTATTTCGTGATGATGTGTTATTACAATCATTTGTGGAATAATTCTGCCTCCTTCTCTGAAGAAGGAGTTTAATATGTTGACAAGTTCTTTTCGTCTTTCCTCGTCTAGATGTGTTGTGGGCTCGTCCATGATAATGGTTTCAACTTTTTCTGATAGCACTCTGGCTATGGCTAATCTGAAGGCTATTGCAAGGGCCACTCTCTCGCCGCCGCTAATTTGATCTATTGACTGGACGCCGACAGGCCCTATTACTGAAATGTTGTAGTCATCGTCTATCTGGACATCCGAAAATTCTAGATTAAATCTTTCAAAAAACTCACGAGTATACCTCTCTAATAAGGGTCTTGATTTAGCTCTAATGAGTCGTTGAAGGCCGTCCTTATGAAATGCCCTCCTAATTTTTTCCAGAGTTTTAATGAATTCTTCAACGGTTTTCATTTCCTGTTCCTTTTCTATAAGCTGTTTCAGTTCATTTTCGCATTTACTTTTCTCTGCTTCTTTGCTTTGGATTTCAGTCTGTAGCTTCACAATCTTTTTTTCTAATTTGTTTTTTTCTTGTGCTTTGTTTTCAAAATCTTCTCCAATTTTCTGGTGAAGACCTTCATCGTAACCAAGTTCTTTGATTTCAACTAAAATCTTAGCGAGCTCCTCTTCGGCGATCGATAATTCCTTTCTCAGATTTTGGACTTCTATTAATAGAACGTCTCTCTTTTCGGCAACGGGTTCACTTCTATCAAATTCTTCTTTCTTTCGACGAAGCTCAGACAGTTCTCGCTCCGGATTTTCCGTTTTGTATCCGAGCTTGCTTACAAAATCTTCCATTTTCTGCTGAATTGCATTAATTTCTTCGTTGATTCGGTTAATGTTAGTTTCTTCTTCATTTATTGAAGGCCATTTGGCAAGTTCACGTTTTGCTGTTTCATAGTTTTGGTACGCGTCTTCAAGCTTTTCTATTTCCTTTTCAAGCATCGATATCTCTTCGTCAATTTTCTTCAGCGCTGCAGCTTTTTGCTTTAGTTTTTCTATTTCCCGCAGCTCCTGATCAATGGCACCGTTTAATTCTTCAATATCGCTTTCAATCTCCTTGATTTTTTCTGGGTCGATTGAAGCCAATTTTTCAAGGATTTTTTCGCATTTCTTCCGTTCGGCAGTTGCTTTTTTAATCTCGCTTTCAAGCTTGCTTATCTTTTCATTATTTACTCGAAGCGCCTCCTTAAACTCTTGTTGAAGTTTTTCCTTATGGTCAGAGGTTAGTTCTCGTCCACAGATTGGACAAACGTCCGCTTCCGATATCTTAGATAGCTTAAATTGAACATCCTCGATATACGCTTTGATAGTACCAATTTCCTGTTTTAGCTGGTCAGCCTTTCCTTCCAGTTCGCTCTTTAATTTACCGATTTCATCTCTTTTATTCGTTAGAACTGATTCAATATTTTCTTGAGTTACCTTCTCTTCCAAAATTTCTGAATACTCCTCTAATTTTTGTGATAAGTCTCGTAATCTTTTATCTAGTTTCTTTTCGTCTCTCTGGAGTTGTTTCTCTAGAGTTGCAAGTTTTTCGCTGGCGCCTTCGTAATTTTTTCTTTCCTCTCTTTTTTGCTTTAGAAGTGCATTCTTTTCAAGGTAGGCTTTGTATGATTCCTCGTTACGTTTTAAAGTTTTCTTCAAGCCTTTAATATATTCAAGTTTCTGATTCTCTAAGTTTTTCTCTCTTTCCTTTTCATTCAATTTTTGATAAAGGTTTAGATAATTTTCCATCAGCGGAAGCCTTGCTACAGCCTCCTTTAGCGCTTCTAATCTCGAATAGGCGTTTTCAGCCTCTTTTAGCTCAGCTTCTTTCTCTATTAAACTCTCATTTAGGCTTGCAACTTTTATTTCTAAAACAGCCTTTTGAGAATTCAGCTTATTGAAAATCTCCTCTTTTTGATCGAGCTCCTTTAATTCTGCGTCCAAGCTTTTTAGCGTATTTTCTATTTCATTCAACTTTGCGTTTCCAGAATCTAAAGATGTCTTTAAACTTTCCAGCTCTAAGGTTAGGCGTTGGATTTGGTCTTCAACATCCGGCTTCCTTTTCAGTTCGCCGCTCAGCTTTGAGGAAACATTTGCGTATTCGCTTAGAATCTCTCTCATATGTAAGTAAGCTTTTTCGAGATAGTCAATTCCAAGTAGTTTAGAAATCATTTGTTTCCTTTCTGCAGGGGTTGCGGTGACAAGTGTTTCAATTTCCCCTTGCTGAACATAAGTGGATTGTTGAAAAAGAATTTCGTCAAGACCTAAAATTTTCTCAACTTCTGACGTTATTACCCGGCTGCCACCTCTAGCAATAATGTGTTTTTCACTGTTCTGTATTCGGAAAAGGAGCCCCTTGACTTGTTTCTTTTCCCGGTCTATATCCCACTCAACAACGTAATCTATACCGCCTTCGCTGAATTCTAATACAACTTTTGCTTTTTCAGCGCTCTTATGTACGAGGTTTTCATTTTTTCCTCTGCTATGAACATTGAAAAGCCCAAAGCTGACAGCATCTAAGATGGAGGTTTTTCCAGCTCCGTTGGGGCCAGTAATAACGTTAATTCCATAATCAAATTCAACCTCGCTGTTTTTATGCGAGACAAAATTTTCAAGATGTACTTTCTTTAGCAACATTTTGCTTCATCCTCCTAAAATAATCCTCGGCAATACGCTTTGCTTCTTCGACCTCTCCAAATCTTAAGACCTTAAAAAGCTCATAGCCAAATTCTGCAACTTTTTCATCCTTTAAATACCCTTTTAGAAGAGTTTGAATGTTCACTTCGTCTGTCCTTAGCTCAGTAAGCTTTTTTTCAGCTTCTTCAACGATCTGCGAACGAAAATGCAAAACTTTGCCAGTTAAAGTCTCGTTCAGAGCTTGTTGAACCCTTTGCCGGTCAATTTCTTCTCCCTCAACTGTTATGTGCACTACTGGAGGCTTTTCATAATTTCTAATAATGTTTGCTAATTTTTTAAGTTCTTGGTCAAAGTTGGTATAGTCTATCTTTATTTGGAGTTGGGGCCTAATTTTTCCAAGGTTGACCTTTTCAATACTTACATTATCATCATTTATGTCTACGATATAGAAACCTTTTCCACGTCTTTCCCAGTCGACAATTTCACTACTTCTGATAATCTCAGTTGAGCCTGAGTAAGCAAGTTCTCCGTTCCCAAAAGATGCTTGAACCCTACTATGAAGATGTCCCATGGCATAATATTTGAAATTCCTTGGCAGCTCATCCATTCTTAACTCATACGTCTCCTCTAATGCAAAAAATCTGTCAATAGCTTGATGTAATGCTAATATGCTAATCGAATATTTGGCAGCAAGCGAGTCAAGTTTTTTCAACTCTTCAACCAACAACTCTCTATAACGACGTCCCACATGGGATATCCCTGCAACTAATACTTCTTGCCCTTTCAAATTCAACGTTTGATATTCTCCGCAAGTAAGACCCAAAATCTGCATTTTATCATCAAATAGTCTTTGCGGAGGCATACCTCGACGTTTGGGCGTATCGTGATCGCCCAATATCGAAAAAAACCTTCACTTTGTCCTCAAGCTTAGCAAGAAACTTTTTAAATGCGTAATATGCTTGGGCTAAGGGTCTCGGAGAATCAAATAGGTCACCACTGTGAATAACTATTTCTGCTCGCTCCTCAATAATTTTGTCAGCTATTTCATCCATAACCTCATACAGATCGTGCTCCCGTTCATCAATGTTGTACTGCCGAAAACCTAAATGTGTATCCGCAACGTGAGCAACTCGAACCATAACTAATCACCATTAACCATAAATCCCTTTTAACTCTTCTCTTAACTTTTGAATCTCCTTTTCACCTTTACTTTCTTGCTCAACCATTAACGCTTCTCTCAGTTTTCCAACGATGTCTATATCAGCCCCACCTTCCTGAGTTTTCCGTTTCTTAACCTTCACCATGACCGGGGCTCTCGTCATTTCTCCGACAATAACAGCCTCTCCTACATTAAGTCCGGGCAAATCCTCCAAAAGATCACGGCTTAAGCGCTCGGAACTCGTTGAAACCGCCCTTTGGTCCTCTGGATTAGTAATACGCATAATTATCTGACTATTACATTGACTTAAAGCATCAGAGTGAACTTTGGAAGGCCGCTGAGTGATGAGGATCAGAAATATGCCAAACTTTCTTCCTTCAGCGGCAATTTTTCTTATAACTTCACTGGAGTAGGTTTTTCTATCGGGTGGGATAAAGCGATGAGCTTCCTCTACAAAAATGAACACAGGATATCCAAACTCTCCAGTGGATACTTTATCATAAACCTCTGAAAGAATTTTGTAAGCAATGTAATCGGAGACCTCATCTTCAAGACCAGAAAGATCTACCACAGATAATTGCATCGGCTTAAGCATTTTATCAATAGAAGTAGAAACGCTTGTAAACACTTTCATTCCAATTATGCGTTTAATATACTTCTGTGCTGAACGAGCCCAAGATTTTTCCTTCTCATCTGCGGCCCACAAATCTGCATTCTTCAATTCTTCCAAAACGTCTTTGGGTGAGAAAACATTTTTTCTGCTTTTTATGTTGTCGATTGCCTTATCGAGGCTGTTTCGAATGTTTACATAACGCTCACTTATTCTTGCAATTAGACACATTTCATCCAAATCAAGATCTGAGAAACATACTTCGTAGGGCTCCATTCTGCCTACATCTTTATCAGAATATCTTCCTGTACTTGCGGGATTTCTGAAAACGACAATATTGTCTGAAAGCGTATGCCTTTTTCCCTCTTTTGTTTTCGATAAGAAAACATAATCGGCGTGCGGATCCAACATTATTATTGTTGCGCCTTTGGCGAGCAGTTCCTCGGCTAGAATTCCCGCTAAATAGCTTTTTCCAGCTCCTGTTTGCGCTATGATGGCGAGATGTCTTCTAAAACCTTTCAGGGATAAGTAAACGGGAACATCAGTCCTCGTGATTAAATTTCCGACATGAATAGCCTCATCTTCTGGGAAAGAGTAAAACTTTTTTAGTATGTCCTTTGGAGCTTGATAGACAGCTTTTCCAGGCATAACGGCTTTCCTAGGCTGCAAAACTTCGCCAGTCTCGGTTAAATATCCCAAAATTCTGGCTTTGCCCCAAACCTTCTTATCTGCGATTCCGGACTCAACGAGTTTCTTCGTAATTTCAAAATCAAGCTCCTTTGTTAATACCTGACTCGCCGATATAACTCCTTGCACTTGTGCTACAGCAGGAACTTCCTTTAAAGTATCACCAACATCTTCTAAGGAAAAGACAACAACATATTCCCATCTTGAAGGCATTTCCTCAGGTTTTGAACTAAAATAGAATTCGCTGGGGCTAGCTTCACCAACGATTATGCCAACTTCTTTAAAGGAATTTGACACGTCTGTAGCCCCTCCCACGAATTATCTTTTCTCCAAACAATCTTTCTAGATAGGGAAAATATATCTCATCTACAACTTTCCGCCTTAGCCTAACTTTTTCGTCAACATTCTTGAGCCATAAATTATATGAATTCAAACCGCAATAGCCTGACACCATGACCTTCAGCAAATTGCTTATTTCCACATTAACAGGCTCAGGCCAGCCAACTTCAATTAAAGATTTGCCGTAGTATGGTGTATCCACACGTATAGGCGAATCCCTTGGATCCAATAAAATGTAAAATGAGATAAAACTCGGAAATTTCAAAATGCTGCAAAGAACTTTAGTCGCCCATTGAATAAAATCTGCGCCCTTCTCCATAGCTAATCTTGGAAAATACTTCTCAATACTGCCCTTAGGATTTTCATAATACTCCTTTAAACGTCTTGACATCCTAATAGAAGGCCCTAACAACAACGGCCTCATAAATCCGATAGAATGAACATAATTCATTATCAATTGATAGTCTGGCCTAGAGGACGCTAATTCCTTCAAAATTAACTCAATGGTCTCCAATTTATCGTTGTATTTTTCCTTAAGCTTAGAAAACTTGCTAAAGGCGATTTTTTCCACATCGAGAATTTGATGAAATATTTCCATCAGCCTTTTCTTATCTTCCTCTTCTAAATCTAGCTCCTTCAACTTTTCGTCAAATATTAAACTGAGCAAATGGTCACGGTAAAATGTTGACCTACTCTCTTTGCTAACCCCAACTAAAAGGGTCCCGGATTTCTGGCAAAAATCAAGTAGCTCTTTGTAGACTTTGAAGTAACGCAGTAAGGCGTCCCGTTCCTCCTCAACTTTTGACTCTATTGGAACATGTGACGCTCTGCCATAAAGCGAACCATCTAGCAGCACAGCATTCCCATTAAAACCATTTTTCAAGGCCTCGAGGGCGACTTCAAACTCCAGCATCTCCATTTTAGCGGTAATAAGTTCACGAATGCGAGACATTTTATCCCTGCTAAAGATAACATCAACTTTGAGTCTCTTACCTACAATGTCTTTCCGAACTGCCAAAGAGCGAATGATATAGAAAATTCCACCATTGGAAAGCAAATTGGTGTAAACGCTAGAATCAACAGCCAGAACGTCAAGATCAGCAGGGCTGACTAAAAAATCATTCAAACTCTCTAACGCCACCCAATGAGCATTGATATATTTCTTAAAGTCTTCTTCCAACCAGTTGGGCTTACCTTTTAAAATCTTATTTCTTAAATCATCCTTTTTGCCATCGATGAAACCTGCGAAATCTCCAAGAAAAATTGGCAACGGTGAAACCTCTGTCTAATTTTCGTCAATAGATGCAAATTAACGTTTACGAGGCTGCCGTTGAACGGATTTCTTCTTATCGCTCTTTGGAATAAGCATAAATTCCAAGTCGTCCTTACCAACTTCCGTTATATGCATTGGGTCGAGAACCTCTGCAATACTCTCCGCAAACTTCAAAATATTAGGGAAATCAGACATAGCAAGATTACCGCTTTCCCGATACATTTCTACCGCCAGATCTATCGGAAGATAAACAACAAGAGCTAATACTTTTGGTTTCTCCAAAGACACCCCTTAAATTTACCAATGATTTAACCTTCATTAAAAAGTTGTGAATTGAAAATTCATAAGTGAAAAGCTATATTCAAAGAGTTATCCCGATTAAATATTAGTTCTTCACAAAGATAATATCGCTACAAAAAGTAGTGATAATCGAATGGCCATGGCTGAATATAAAGAAATGAAATTTCAATTCATAGAACCGGTTTTACAAATACCTCCTTGTAGAAAAAGAAGACACAGCATTTATGAAGAGATAATCAATGAATTCGTGAATTCCGGCCTAAAATGTGCAGAAGTTAAAAGTATTGGAAGAAACCCTATGACTGTTTGTACAGCGTTAAATTTAAGGCTGAAAAGGAAGGGCCTTAAAAACATAAAAGTCAGACTTAGAAACCGAAAAGTCTACTTGGAAAAACTAGATATGCAAAAGGAAATTCAATATCCTAAGTTGTTTTCAAAATCCTTTACTGAACCGAAAATTCAAGAGCAACCCCAACATATCAAACCCACAATTGATGTCATTAGCATTTTGAATACTTACATCATCAAGCTTAGGTGTCCTAAATGCAAATCATTGAATCCTAAGGATGTACGTTATTGCAGGGAATGCAAATACAATTTTTACATAAACGAGGAAGAATATCAACATGCAATGGAAAATATCGAAAGGTTAGAAAGAAACCTAAACTCAAAGAAGGGAGAAAATACCAATACCGAAAATTAATTGAGCTTTAAAATTCCATAGCCCATTAATTTTGAGCTTTTATTTTCTTTTTAAATTTTCTAATGTTCTCTCTGGTTTTCAATTCACCTTCAAGTAACTTTTTTATAACAATTTTTTGGAGGCGACGGTCCTTTATGTCCAAAATCTCTTTATATTTATCCCAGCTTATCTCTGAATGCACTTGTTTTTCCTGAGGAAATGTCCGGACAAATTCAATAAGATAATTGACCTGACGTATAGAAATTCCCAAATCTCTAAAAAGGGCTTTAGATGAATTGGCAAAATAGTAGCCACGCCTTTCAACTGATCGTATAAACTCGTAGATGGTGTTTGCTAAACGCCATTTGAGAATTGGGTCACCACGGGTTTTACGATTGGATTCAATAACTTTAAGCTGAACTTTGCAATTTTCTATAAATCTTGCGTAGGCTTCTTGAATTTTAATCATTTCCTTGCTTGACTCTGGCTTATGTATAACGTCTTCAAATGACAGAACTACACGAAACCTCTCAACGTTATCGGGGTCTTTTATTTTATTTATAACAAAGGGGACCAGAGGCCTGACCATAAATTTCCTTTCCCTCAAACAAGTTTAAAAACTGGCTTCTACACACTCATTGGAAAGAATACTCTAATCTGCTGCCTTACTTGTTCATCTATTGAGTTATCGAACCACTGTAATAAGATCTTGTTTTCAACAAGCTCCGGGTGTTCTTCAGCTTCTTTTGATAGAACTTTAACTACCACCCTCAGCACATGATAGACCCATACATGGAACACACGTCCTTCTATACTTAATCCACATGCAATCTTATAAGCTGGATGTCCTGCGTTTATTGTAATAGTTTGTGACGCAGGGTCTATCCAGCCTTCATTTTGATCATCCGGTTTTTCAAAAAAGCCAATTTTTATGCCGCTTTTCATTCGCCTCTTTACCGACTCAGCTTTTATGTCCCCCAATTTGCTTTCAACCAACCCGATTCCCTCTTCCGGTCCCACGGTTTCTACACCGGCTCCTTTACTTGGTCCTGTTATTGTACCTGGAACCTTTTGTGATCCTTCAACCTCTATGGCGCTTATCTCTCCACCCTCGCTTTTGATAACAGTTGCTCTTTTCATAATGTTTTGAAAAATGCTATTAGCCAAATTTAAGAGTTCGGGTGTGTTCATTAAGACGTTATTTATACTTTTTTCAAGCTCCCTGACGATGTTGCTTATATCTGAAGAAACTTGGGGTAGAGTTGGTTTGGCGCCTATCTCCTCTAACCATCTTGAGAACTCTATACTTACTTTGGCATGAAATTTTTTCCAAAGTATGGAGGTTTTTACAAACTGAGTCTTAGAAGTAGTTACTATGTCAATCAAGTGGTCCGCAATAATTAGACCTGAAATAGTTTCGCTTGATAGCGCAAACTGCTTAAACCATTCTTGCCTAAGAATAGTTTTACCACAGACTACAACAGAAATTCCTTGGAATTCCTCTGGTATCGGACTTTTTGTTTTAAGGAAAAATCCTTTGACAACATGTTTCCCGATTTTAATGTTAAAGTCGTGTCTCTTAACAATTTCTTGCGGATACCAAGGCTTAACCCTCTCACCATTAACTTTTACCTCCTTTACACAATAGTACCCGAGCAAAACCGCATTATAATTCTCTTGCAACACCTTGATAATAATATCTTTTGTTAACTTCCTCCTATCTTCTGAGTTTAATTTCACTTCTATAATTGTACCAGTTTCAGCAATATTCCATCTAGGGGTTATAACTTCCCATTGAGGGACAGGGTTATCTTCTACAAACCCCCACTTGCTTGCACCGCAAAAATCCTTAGATCTAGTTTCAGTAATTATGCATTCAGCTTTATCTAAGTAAATTTTGGCGCCAACGCCGGCAAAACCAATTCCGCCAGTACCTTTAACTTTCGTTAAAGAAGCGACATTATGATATTCTTTAAATTCATAAGCAGTCATTCCTTTCCCATTATCCTTTATCCGGTAATAATCATCGTCTACATAAATCTCTATATGTGTTGCTCCAGCATCCAGCGAATTCGCAAAGGTTTCAATTACTAATGTATTCAAAGGTTCATGTGGGTATTGCTCCCTTAAGTCCTGTATTAACTTCCGATAGTTCGTCTTAGTTTCATATTTATTCCCAACAGTGAACTCCAACTTAACGCCTTCCATTACCCAGTCCTTGAATGCATAATTTTATTTACTTTGTTCATCAATAAAACTATTATAGGTTAAAATTATGGCTTGAAAATCTTTCTCCAAAATCTAGAATTTATAGGTCTTAAGCTTACGTAATTAGTTTTCAACATATTCAATTAGATCTTTATGTCTGAAGAGGCTGAGCGCATCCCCTTTGGCTTCCACCTCAAATCACCCCTTTCGGCTGCTTAATCAGCCAAACATTTGCCTCTAGGTTCGCCGAATTAAGAGCAAAGTTTTCATATGATTTAATGTTTAATATTTCACTACCCGTTTACTTGATTATTGCTCACATTCGATTTACTCGGTTCCTTCGAAAATTTAAGAATTAAGCTTACAACGACCTTTATTCGATTGTTTTCAATATAATCATCATAAGTTCTACTAGCATATACCATAGTTCATTCTCTGGAATGTGATACTTGCGGCCATCAAAAGCATTACATTAAATAAGTGTTAAGTTCAATTCTTTATGCGTCGGCTGTGTTAGAGGAAAAAGCCTACAAAGAAGTAAAGAAACTAGATCCAAATTGGTATCGAATAAGCTCAGATCCTATGGAAACACTCAAAAGGAAATAGAACATAAAGCGTAAGGCCAAAGATTAATATCCCTTTTGGTTCACTGGCGTACTTAATTACGATTCTGCAAGAATCGGTTTTAACAGACTTACATTCAATGATTCCCCCTAATTTATCAGCGTTCTTTTCAGTCAAGCGTTTCAAATATAATTTTCTAGAGAAGGACTTATACCCTTTTGGGTTTAAATCCCACCAGGCCCGCCACCTTTTTTTGGTTCGGAACCTTACATTGGATGGGCAAGCGTTAAACATGAAATTTTTGAACTGAAGATTTTTGGGACATTTGCAATTTGAGGCTCTCGGAAACTGCAAGCCGCTTTGAAGTGGGCACGCCAAGCTATTGGCTCTGTAGGCGCGGCTGAAGCCGTTAAAATGCTCTTAGGCTTTGGAATTGAAAACATTGTAGCAGGTGCTAGGCTTACAGACTGTTTGATAGGGACTGTCGAAGCTTTAGATTTTGGAGGTTCAAACTCCGGAGGAACCCGAATACCGCTCTGGTATAGTCAATTTTAAAGTGAAGAAGCCAAGAGGTTGAAATATTTAAAGCGCAATAACATAGTGGTTTCTACAGGAGCCAACGGAATACGGGTTTCGCCTCACTTCTACAACACGGAAGAGGAGATAGACATGTTTGTAGAGGAGGTTAGAAAGGTGAAATTTAGAAACGTTTAGTCGTAGTCAGCCTTGAAGCTTACTTCAGGGTATTGGGGAACTTGCCTACCATCACCCTTTTCTGGAAGAATTTCCAACCGCTGGATTTTACATGTCCCAACAAGGTCTTCTTTGTTTTTGGCTAAGGTTTCAGCGAACTCGCTGTTTCCACCATAAACCTTCACAAGTTTTACGGCTGTGTTTAGAGGCTTTCGTTTCTCAGCCTTGTCCCTTCTAATTTCAGTTATTAAAGCGATGAGTAGTTCTCCCTCCTTCTCGGCTTTCTCGTCAATTTTGCCTGCATCCACTTGTGGCCATTGTGTTTTGTGTATGCTTTTCTCACCAATGTATTCAGCGTAAATGTGCTGGTAGATTTCCTCTGTTATGTGGGGTGTTATTGGCGCTAGCAGTTGTAGTATGCGGTATAAAACCGTGTAAAGCGTGTGTTGAGCAGCCCTTCTTTTGGCTTCACCATACAGTTCTGGCTTGTATAAGCGGTCTTTGACAGCCTCGATGTATTGATCGCAGAAAACATGCCAGGTGAAGTTGCGGGCTTCTTCAGTGGCTATGTTGAACTGGCATTTTTCCAGAGCCTCTGTAACCCGCTTTGTTAGCCTTTCAGCCTTGCTTAAGATCCATTTGTCTAACAATTGAAGCTCATAGTCGCCGTTGCCTGGCTTATAATCTGTGAGTTGGCTGCTAACGAAGCGGGCGGCATTCCAAAGCTTTGTTAGGAAACGTCTACCATACTCTACATCTGGCCATCGGAACGGAATGTCTGAGCCTGTGGCTCCGCCTCCGGCAGCCCATTGTCTTGCGGCGTCAGCGCCATACTTGTCGAGGACTTCTGGGGTTGCCACATAGTTTTTTAAGGATTTGCTCATTTTTCTGCCATCAGCGCCCAACACCATGCCGTTGATGAGGCAGCTTTTGTAAGGCTTTTCATCAAATAGGGCTAGGTGGCGAACCATGAGGTAGTATGCCCATGTGCGGATGATGTCCACGCCTGAAGGATGCAAATCAGCCGGAAAAAGCCTACGCCAGTCCTCACGATCTGGCCAGCCGGCATGCACTGCACATGAAATAGACGAGTCCATCCATGTGTCCAGCACATCCCGTTCTGGAACGAACTCGCTGCATCCGCATTTTGGACAAGCGTTTATTCGGGGTTTTTCCAGTTTTGGGTCTATGGGAACCCAGCTTTCTTCTGCTAGGATTGTTTCCCCGCATTTTTTGCAGTACCATACGGGGATGGGCGTGGCGAATATGCGTTGGCGGCTTATCACCCAGTCCCAGTCCAGTGAACGCGCCCAGTCTATTAGGCGGGTTTTCATATAGTCTGGGTACCAAACAACTTCGTTGGCCTCTTTTTCGACGCGGTCTGTTAGGATTCTGGTTTTCATGAACCACTGCTTGCGTTCCAAAATTTCTATGGGTGTCTTACACCTGTCGCATACGCCTATCTCCTGCCGTATTGGTTCAACTTTTTCTAGAAGCCCAACAGCCTCCAAGTCTTTGACTATGATTTCTTTTGCTTTCTCCAATGTTAAGCCCTTATATTTTCCTCCGTTCTCGTTTATCAACCCATTTTCCGTTAAAATTATGATTATTGGCAGGTTGTGCCGTTTGACTGTGCGGACGTCTTCCTTGTCGCCGTAGGTGCATATCATGACAACGCCTGTGCCAAAAGACGGTTCAACATTCTCGTCTGGAATTATTTCCACAGTGCGGTTAACTATTGGGACTGTTATGCGTTTTCCAATGTATTTTGTGTAGCGGGTGTCTGTTGGGTTTACGGCAACAGCCACGCATGCAGGTATGAATTCCGGTCGGGTTGTGGCTATGAGGAGGTAGCCGCCACCATCCGCCAACGGAAACCTTATGTAATGGAGTTTACCCTCCCGTTCTTCATAATTCACTTCAGCGTCTGCAATGGCTGTTTCACATCTTGGACACCAGTTGACGGGATGGGTGCCCTGATAAATGTAGCCTTTACGATATAGCATTATGAAGCTTAGCTGGGTTTTCCGCCAGTAATCCGGGTCCATGGTTCGATATTCCGTTGTCCAGTCAACACTGCATCCAAGCCTTATTATGCCCTCCTTCATCATGGCGATGTACTTTTCAACCAGTTGCATGCACAAACTGCGAAACTTGTCCGGTGGCAAGTCCCGCTTGCGAATGTTATGCTCTTTTTCAACTTGCACCTCTATACCCAAACCATGACAGTCCCATCCCTGCGGAAAATAAACATTGTAGCCTTTCATGCGTTTGTATCTTGCGACAATGTCGAAATAGGTCCAGTTTAGGACGTTCCCCATATGGAACTCGCCAGATGGATAGGGCGGAGGAGTGTCGATGCTAAAAACCGGACGTTTATAATCTTTCCAGTCGAAACGGTATATGCCCCAATCTTCCCAAAGCTTCTGCCACTTCCGCTCAACAGCCAATACGTTAAACTCTTTGGGCAAAGGCTTCATGCCAGACATCCTAACAAACTTCGACTTTAGGAAAGATAAATAATTGCCTTATTAACTTCGCTCTTATTAAGGAGATGGCGCTTATTAGGTTTCTTTGGTTTTTAGTGTTTTGATGGTTTTAATTGTTGATTGTTTCATGCCTTCAGAGTGGAGTGTGCTGAGGCGTTAAGGGGGGTTAGGTGGGCTGTAGGCGTTCAATGCGTCTACTGTGGTAGTAGAGCTATTGTTAGGCGTGGTTGGAGGATAGGGCTTTATAGGCGATACTGTTGTAAGGTTGTGGAAGGTGGTTTAGTGATAGATCTGGAACGGTTTTTGCCTACTCAAAGCTTCCTTTGAGGTTCTGGTTCTACGCGGCTTTCATGTCTCAGTCAAAGGTTAGCTTTCGCGAGTTGCTAGGGACTTGAAAATTCCATACAACACCATGTACAGGGTTGTCGAGAAGTTGAGGTTGAACCTTTACCTGTCCGCCTCAACAGTTAAGCTTGAAAGGGTTGTCGAGTTGAATGAGGTTTACGTAACAGCTGGGTTTAAGGGGAAGAAGGGCCTAAAAGGCTTCCGAGAAGGTAGGGGTTTGAAGCGCTGTGGCAGGGGAACATACGCTGCCAAACGAAAACGCAACAATTCCAACCCCCTTAAGGAAGGTTATGCACACACAACCGCAAAAGAATACACAAAAACACCCAAAACACGACCAACACACAACAAATAAAAGCGCCATCTCCTTAATAAGAGCGAATAGTTTTAGGCTTTTGACTCCCCACTCCGTTGGAGGAATAATCCATTTAGGCGGCACCGTCCTCTTAACTTCAAGTTTCCAGATTTTCGTAAACAAGAAGGGATAAGTTGGGCTGCTGAAACCCTTTCAGCCCACGACGTAGACGGGTATGTTGTCATTGGAGGCATAACAGAAACCCCCTTCTGATGAGCTAAATCCACAACACGTTTTGTTAAGGCAAACGTTCTCCTCAAATGGCAGATGAGAGCCGTCAATCATTACGGATTTACATTCGGCCCTATGCATTTCTCAACCGTTTCCACATCCACTCCATGATCAAGGTGTAGAGACACTGGAACAGCTATAGATTGAGCTGAAACCTTTATCAAGGCGGCAACATAATTCAACCCAGCATATTTTATAGCGCTTGAAGTAACTGCAACAATAGCGGTGATTTCTCCTCAACAGCAGCCTCAACAACAGCTGATAAACTCTCAAGATTTTGAATGTTAAATGCTCCTCGGCATAGCCTTCACGCTCTGCATTTTGTAACAAACTACTATTTGTGACAAGCATAATTTTTCACTTAGAATAAAGACAACAGTATATTAAAATTTTTACTACCTAAAATTGAAAATCGATGAAATCATGAAAAAGTTTGCCATAAAAATAGTAAGGCATATATTAAAAGAGTTTAGGGTTCATCTCAAATTAGGGAGCTTAACTCTATGCCGAAGTAAATTCAAGTACAGTTGGATTAACTTAGCAATTTTGTCATCAGCACGTGTAATAAAGGAACGCGAGGCTCGCAAATACCATGCTCATATTTCGGTTTCTTCATACATGTTTTAGAGTGGGCATAGTTGACGAGGAAAGAAGAGGAGAAAGCCTCCTGCTAAGATCAAAAATTTTCTGGAAACTGCTGAATTCCAAATAAGTAGAGGATTCTACGACGTTGCTTAGCCTTCAACCTTGAACAGGCCCTACACCTTTTCCTTAAGGCGAAAACTTTTAGCAGAAGGGTTGACTACCTGAGAAAACATAGCGTTAGGGTCTTCTTAAAATGTTATCAGAGCTAGTTTTAGAAGACTACCTGCTTGAACTCAGCATGCTTGAAGACGCATATATAACCTCAAGATACATCACAAGAGAATTCACAAAAGAAGAGTTGGAAAAACTCGCTAAAGCAGTCAAGGAGATAATGAAAAATGTCACATTACCCCCTCGTTGAGGCAGCGTTAAAAAGGCGAAACACATTCAAGAATTTAAAAGAAAACCTCAAAATCCTTAGGAATGTTGTCAAGAAACTCTACTCGGAAGCTCAAATCTACCTCTTCGGATCAGTTGCAGAGGAAAACTACACTTACTCTAACGACATAGACATACTAATAATCACAAAGTTATATCCAGCAAAAATTCACGTTGAACTCCGGAAAGCTGGAATAAGTGAACCCTTTGAAAAATGAAACCGGTTGAAATTTGAGCCTCAATAAAAGTTTTATAAAGACAAATGGGCTTCAGCGAAACTCTCTTCAACGGCATCTCAGGTGACGCTGGGCAATTTGAACATTAGGGGATATATCCTATAGCGTCTATTTCTATTAGAAATTCTGGCCTTGCAAGGCTTGCAACAACGGCAACTGTGCTGGCTGGCGGGTTTTCAACAAGAAAGGGAGCGTGTTTTTGGAAGTATTCTAACTCTGTTTTTCGCATGTTAGGGTAGTCCTCTAAGTTCTTAAGAAGTATAAGTGTCTTAATTATATTGTTCATTGAGCTGCCCGCCTCCTCCATGGCTTTCTTTATTTTGTTTAGGGCGTTCACCATTTGCTCCTCAAAAGTGTCGGTATCTCCAAAGTATCATCGTTTTGTCCTTGACAGCCAGAAATAAAGATTAAATTCCCAACGACCACCGATCTTGAAAATTTTGGATGTTGAGGCGTTACATGAGGATAAGCCAGTTTCTTACCAGCCCAATATTCAGGATAATACTTTACTTTGTCCCTTGGCTTAAACTCGCCAATATTATCATCGTTCATAAGCGTCATAATAGGTTACCGGCAAAATCATATAAATTTTTAGGTTAGCCTATTCCAACCAGTTTTAAAATTTGCGAGCCATGAGTACTTAGATCCCTTCAGTTAAGTTTAGATGTCCATGTAACAGAATTCCTGTTTAGCTTATATCCTGAGCGTACTGTTTGGAATATCTTGTATTTTGCGCGAAATTTAAAAAAAATGGAATGCTGAAAAGTGGAATAGCTGTTAAACTGTTTAGGATTTTGGAGGTATCGGAAATATCAATTGACCGTTTGGTTTGATCTCTGGAACGGGTGAGTATACGATGCGCATTTCCCATTTCCAAGGTTTGTCCACTTTTTGCCACTGACCAACTACAACTGGTCGCGGCGAATCGTGTGCTAGCTTAGAGAACTTGACATGCCCGACCATAGTGTACATGTCAGTCTCCGCTATCGCGTTGTTGATAGCTTCCTTATCAAGTTTTCCAGCTCTTGATATTGCGTCAAACAAAATCTGCATTGCAGCGTATCCAAAGCCAGTTGTATAACAGTACTGGGTAACCTCTACGGGCGTGCCTTTAGCCTGTGACCACCTTTCATGCAAAGACCACGGAGTTGTCCCGCCTATTCCTACATGCGTTGCAGGGTCATAAGTTGGGTCCCATTTGATTTCGGATAACCATCCCAATGGTAAATCTCCTCCCCAAGCTGAAATTTCTTCGTAAAACATTGCACCCCTTGCTATCCACCCAATTTTAGGTGTATAGCCTAACATAGCCATTTGCTTGACTACTGTTCCAAAGTCTATTCCAGGAAGGTTTGCCCATAATATTTCGCAGTTAGCTCTTTTCCATTCTTCTATCAGTCCTGTGAAATCTGTCGTTCCAGGCGGGTATAAACCTAAAGTTTCCCCAGTATGTACAGGTGTTCTCCATGGAATATAGCCTAACTCCTCTTTAACAACTTTTGGGAAAGTTTCATACCAGCCCCTTCCATCAGCATCATCACAAGCTAATATTGCAACTCGAGGAGGACTCTCGGTATAGAATCGCTCATACATTTTGGTTACTCCAACAGCAGCGTCAGCAAGCCTATACCCTTTTTTACCCTCTAACCATGGATGCCCTGTTGCTGCACCTGGTGTAGCTGCTATTCTGAAGAGTATGCTCCATGCATAGTTGTAGCCACCAGCAACTGGGAAGCCTGGAACAGATTTTCCAGCTGGACCGCCAGCCCACCAAGGTTCCCATGGACTACCTGCAACTATTGGGGTCTTATACCTATCACATTGCACAGAGATGGGGTTCCATATAACTGGCGGTCCGTCTCCACCAACTAAAGCAATTACCCCATCTTTAAGGATAAGATCCGCAGCTTGAGATGCAGCTTTAGATGGATCTCCCTCATTGTTATAGACTATGTATTTAACGGGTATTCTGCGGCCCCCCACCAAAACGCCACCTTGCGCATTAATGTCCTCAACAGCTGCTGTGTGGCCAAAAGTTAGCCCTGCATTAAAGGCCGCCATAGGACCTGTAAGATCTAAAGTAGCGCCTATAACGATTTCTTCTGCTGGAGGCCTTGTTAATATATATACCACTGAGGCTATTACTATTATGGCGATAATAACAGCCACTATCCCGACAATAGCTTTTTTACTTATCATTTGACACCCTCAATAATTTTATTAGTATGTTACGTTTTTAAAAATTACGATAGCTGACAGCGTGATAAGAGGGGGAGAGCAAAGTTAAAGTTAATTAAAATAAAGTTAAGTTAATTAATATGGTTTGTAGAATCTATCAAAACTAACGGCCGTTAAGTTTATTTAATAGAGCATGACAATTTTATAAAAACTGAATAAACGCGCGAGTTAATGATTCCCAAATATATCTTAGGAGTTTAAGAAATGAAGGCTGATGATGCAATCCTTAATGTTATAAAACTTAAAAAAACCTTTGGCGGGATAATAGCTGTTAAAGATTTGTCTTTTCACTTAAATGATAGAGAAGTATTAGGCTTAATGGGTCCAAATGGGGCCGGGAAAACAACAGTTTTTAATCTCATATCCGGCGTCTACAAACCCGATTTTGGTTCAATAAAATATAAGGGAAAAGAAATTGTTGGACTGCCTCCGCATCAAATACGACGTTTGGGGATAGCGAGAACCTATCAAATTCCCCAGCCATTTCCGCGTTTAACTGTGTTTCAAAACGTCTTCATAGCGGCCATATATGGAGGCAACTTTAATAAAGTAGAGGCTGAAAAAAGGACAGAGGAAGTGCTCAGCCTTGTTGGTCTCTCAAGCAGAAGAGATGCTGTGGCTGGAAGCTTAAAGCTTATGGATCTTAAAAACCTTGAACTCGCTAGAGCACTTGTTTCTAACCCCGGACTGCTGCTTGTTGATGAGGTAGGAGCAGGTTTAACTGATGCGGAGATTCCTCAACTACTTAAAATTCTGAAAACGATAAACGACATGGGTGTGTCCATTATATTAATCGAGCATATTCCAAAACTTGTTGTGGAGGCTGTGGATAGACTCATAATAATGAGCGAAGGCGAGAAAATAGCTGATGGCTATCCGGAGGAAGTACTGAAGGACACAAGGGTAATCGAATCTTACTTAGGCAGAGAAACAACTAAAACAGGGTGACGGCTATGGTTAAAGAGTCATTACTAAAACTTGAGGATGTCTCAGTGTTCTACGGTGACTTTTGCGCTGTTAGGAATATAAATATAGATGTTTATAAGGGTGAGATAGTATCCCTTGTTGGCGCTAACGGATCAGGCAAAACCACCCTGCTAAATTCGATAATTGGTTTAGTTCACCCGGCTAAAGGTTCTATTATGTTTGAAGGTAGAAGGATAGATAATCTGGACGCCTCTCACATAGTTCCACTTGGTATTTCACTGGTGCCTGAAGGACGAAGGATTTTCCCTGCACTTACAGTATATGAAAACCTCGTTGCAGGCTCATATACTCCAAAGGCGAGAAGCAATAAGGAGCAAATGCTACAGAAAGTGTATGAATTATTTCCGGTGCTACTTGAAAGAAGTAAACAGCTTGCAGGTACATTGAGCGGGGGGGAGCAGCAAATGCTTGCAATAGGACGGGCATTAATGTCTAACCCAAAACTTTTGCTTCTAGATGAAATTTCGCTTGGACTTTCACCCATAGTTACGCTTAAACTATACGAGGCTATAAGGAAGATAAACTCAGAAGGAACTACAATACTTTTAGTTGAGCAAAATGTAAGGCAAAGCCTAAAAATTTCCAATAGAGCATATGTTTTAAAAGCTGGGGAAATAGTATTGAGCGGAAGTTCAACGGATCTTAAAGATGAGGAGGAAATTAAATTAGCTTATTTTGGTGTATGAATATGATTTCTGAGTTTTTGACGAACTTAGTTACTCCCATAATCAATGGCGTGCTTTTAGGCGGATTATACGCCGTCATCGGGCTAGGTCTATCTCTAGTTTTCGGCGTTATGAAGATGGTAAACCTAGCTCATGGAGCATTTGTCGTGTTTGGTAGCTATATGGGTTTAGCGTTTTTAACCTCTTTTGGAATGGACCCAGTTTTAGCCCTAATTTTTATTGCTCCCACATCATTCATTGTCGGTTATTGCATCCAAAAGTTTCTTCTTAATCGAGCTTACAGATTGGGGGTAGAACCTCCCTTGTTGATAACTTATGGTATATCCGTAATTCTTGCAAACTTGTATCAACAAATTTTTTCCCCATACTTTAAATCATTAGTAACCTCTTACGCTATAAGTGGCTTCACGATAGGACCATACACCATCCCATTAATATACCTTTTAGATTTTATCATAGCTTTCGCCGCTATGCTTGTGCTTCACTGGCTTTTGAACAAGACTTATGTAGGGTTATCCATCCGTTGCGCAGCACAAGATTCAACGGCGGCCAAACTTATGGGAATGGACATAAATCATGTTTATGCATTAACCTTTGGCATTGCCTTATTTTTTGCCTCCATAGCAGGAGTGTTCCTTGGATTAACTTTTCCCTTTAGCCCTGCCTCGTCTTTTACATATCTTTTTGTAGCATTCGGCGTTGTTGTTATAGGCGGCTTGGGAAGCATGGTCGGAACTTTTATAGGAGGTATAGTTTTAGGGTTGTCTCAAACTTTAGGTTTTCATTTTCTAGGCATAGGCCTCCAGTCCCTCGTAGGCTTTATTGTTATATTCATAATGCTTGCAATTAGACCTCAAGGAATATTCGGTGTTAAAGAATGAAAATAGTGGAATTTAAATTCAATTTTGGATGCATCCTGTTGATTATTATGGTGGTTTGTATGACTTTGTTGCCTACAATAGGTGTTGGATGGTATGTTCTGCACGTGCTTTTTCTATTCTTCGTGTATTTGACTCTGGCAAACATGTGGAACTTGCTGGCTGGTTATTCCGGCCTTGTTTCTCTGGGTCAACCTGCATTTATGGGAATTGCGGGATACACATTGGCGATGTTGATTTGGTTTTATAGTGTTCCTCTGTATCTTGCTGTATTAGCAGCATGTGTTGTTGCAACGGCGTTTGCAGCAATCTTATCCGTACCACTTTTTAGGATGAGGGGTCTTTACTTTTCTATAGGCACATTACTGTTGAATGAAATCTGTAGAATTTGGTTCAATTGGTGGAGACCCATCCCTACTCCTGGAGCCCCTGTTGGGGGAGGCGCAGGTTTTGGAATTGTAAGTGGCCTTTCTCCTATACACCTCTATTACTTAGCTCTTGCAGTTGGGGTAGCGTCGATGTTGCTTACGCGTTTTATCCTTAGATCGAAGCTTGGGGCAGGGCTTATGGCGATCCGTGATAACGAGAGATCTGCTGCGACGTGTGGGATAAACGTTTTTAAATGTAAGCTATACTCTTTTCTAACCGCGACATTCATTACGGGATTAGCTTCATGCGTATTTTATTTCTTTCAAGGTCACATCGAACCAACAGGTGCTTTTAGCATTTCTTGGCTAAACGTTATGCTCATGGCAGTTATAATAGGAGGCATAGGCACGGAGGAGGGACCAATTATAGGAGCAGCAATAGTGGTTTTATTAGCACAGCTGTTGCCCGGCTATGCCCAATATAGCCCACTTATTTTGGGGGTATTGCTTGTTGTTGTAATAACAATTTTACCACCGGGGATTGTTGGAGTACTACGCAAAACTCGAACTTACAACATGCTTTTAAAATATCTATCTAGGTAATTTAAACAGGCTTTAAGACTAAAAGTTTAGTAACATTTTTATCCCCAAACCCAAACTCTCTCTCTAACCACTTAGATATCCGCACATCACTCACACACA
>CALJDG010000110.1 GCA_938023865.1 uncultured archaeon
TATGGCTTTTGTAGCGCTTTCAATAGTTTCTTTATCAGCATTTTTTAGTTTCACAATTATCATTTCGCATTCATCCGTTCCGAAGAACGTTCGAGCCTGCGTTATTGGTATGTATATGCTTGTGTCAGATGGACCGCCGAAGCTGAATCCTCCAATCTCTCTGAGAACAGCCACAACATTGCCAGTGTAAGTTTCGTTTTTGAATGGACGAGTGATCCAGATAATTTCAACGCTGTCGCCAGTTTTGCAGAATAGTGTTCCATTGCCCCATGGGTCACTTACACGTTTTCCAACAACAACAGCGCTGTTTTCTGGGTTTTGTGGAATTGTTCCCTCATCAGCTGTGAATAGGCTGCTGTAGATTTCAGTGTATTTGGCATAGTCAACGCCAATCATTGTGACTCGGCTTGTTTGCTCTCCAGATTTTATGTAGCCAGTTCTAAGGATAACGGCGAGCGAAACAGTGATGTTTCCGCCGCCTACATCTTCTATGGTCTTTGTATCGTTGATTAGAAGCCTTAATCCCGATTCGCCTCTCGCCGTAACTATTAAAGTGTCTGTGGCAAATCCCTTCTGAAGTTGGGTGGCTATTGCCACTTGCAAGCCTTGGGTTATTGATAGCAAAGCCACTATTGCGGCTATTCCTATGACGACGCCTAGGGTTGTTAAGCCAGCACGGAGTTTGCGCAGTTTTATGGCGCTGAAAGCGTAGGAGAACATGTCTGTTGGCTTCATGCCCAATTCACCTTTTCATCCACTATTAAGCCGTCAAGCATGTGCACTGTCCTCTTTCCCTCTGCGGCCAAACGCTGGTCATGAGTAACCATAATTATTGTTACGCCCAAATCCTGGTTCAGCCCCTTTATGAGCTGAATTATTTCGTAGGCATTTTTCGAGTCTATGTTTCCAGTTGGCTCGTCCATGAGGAGAAAGCGGGGATTATTAGCCAAGGCTCTAGCTATCGCCACCCGTTGCTGCTCTCCTCCACTTAGCTCTGTTGGCTTATGCCCCATTCTGTCAGTCAAACCAACAATTTTGAGAAGCTCTTCGGCTCTTTTCCGTCTAGCTTCCTTCCCCAAACCGGCAATAGCCATTGGAAGCTCCACATTCTGCCTAGCCGTAAACCTTGGTATTAGGTTAAAAAATTGGAAAACAAAGCCTATTCTACGCCTTAAATCCGCCAGCTGCCCATCATTAAGGGTTGAAACATCAACCCCTTCAAAGAAGATTTTTCCATCCGTCGGCTTGTCCAAAGCTCCTATAAGGTTTAGAAGGGTTGATTTACCACTTCCAGAAGGACCGAGAACTGACAAGAATTCTCCTTCCTCAACCTTTAGGTTTACCCCTCTCAGGGCTTCCACTGGAACTTTGCCCAGCATATACACTTTCCTAAGGTCTACAGCCTCAACAATCACAGTCATGGTTTTACTCCCTTATTTCACCTTGTTAGGTATCGCCACGCCATCACCACTCCTAAAATGGAGAGGAATGTTGCGAAGACGCCCAGATATGTGAAGTCCAATATTAGTTTAGAGGCTTCAAGTGGTAATATCGTGAGCTGTCTAATGGCGTCTGTTAGGTATGTGAGGGGGTTCACGCTGGCTATGGCTTGCATCCAATCTGGCATAAGCCTAGTTGGAAAGAAGGTGTTGCTTGCAAACATTAATGGCATTGTGATGAGGCTTACAAACTGCATTGGTCGCTCCATCCTAGTCGACCTTATGGAAAAAGCCAAGAAAACCGCTGAGAGCCCAACTCCAAGCAAAAATATGGCTGTATAAACGCCTAAAATGTTGAGGATTGTGAATGTACTGCTTAGCTGCAGTCCCAAAAGGTAAGCCAATGCCAAAATAACTGTAGCTTGAAACATCGCCCTAAAAGTCGCGTTAAAAATTTTAGCAAATATTATGGCTGCCCGCGAAACCGGGGTGCTTATCACTTTATCCAGAAAGCCTAAACGGCGGTCCCAGACGATGGACATGCCGCTGAACATTGTGGTGGTCATGACTATCATTGAAACCATGCCGACAGCCATAAAGCTGAAGTAGTCTGTAACGCCGAAGGTGTTCTTCATTATGTTTGAACCCATGTCAGCAAACATCTGCGAAAGCACCGTGCCGTTAAGAACCGCGCCGGGGAGCCCAGGCGGAGAAAGGATAGCATTTCCCAGAATTGGTATCTGTTGTGGGAGGTTTATGTTGTTGGCTGAGAAAAGTCCGCCTATATTCATGGATTTGCCAAGAAGCCCCATCCATATAAGGGGTTGAAGAACAAACATTGTTAGCATAACTGGGTCTTTAAGCCACTTTTTTAGTTCGCGGTAGGTTAAAGCCCACAAGCCTCTTGCCAAGCTGGGGCGGCACTCGTTTATTGTTGATGCACTTGCCTCGCTCATCTTTTTCTAGCCCTCCACAAGTGGAGTCTTTGCGCCATAAACTCCGTCCGGGACTCTTCTGTGTCACGCAAAGCTCTGCCAGTGTACTCCAAATAAACCTCGTTTAGGGTTGGCTCTGTAAGCGAAAGCCTAGTCACCGTATACCCCTTTTTTCTCAAGGCTTCAATTATTAGGGGGGCTGTTGCTTCGCCGTTTTCAGCCTTAATTCTGTATGCACCGTTTTCGTTTCTAACATCTTTGACTTTTTCAACGCTTTTGATTATGCTGGTTACATCCGCATTTTCCTTTATAGTTATTGTGATTATGTCTCCCCCTAGGCTGTCTTTAAGCTCGCCCGGAGCGCCAGTCACTATAATTTTGCCGTGGTCTATTATGGCAATGCGGTCGCATAGGGCGTCAGCCTCCTCCAAATAATGCGTAGTCATGAAAAGGGTCATGCCATACTCCTTTTTCAAACGCCTAATATAATCCCAAGTGGCAGCCCGCGTCTGCACATCCAAACCCAAAGTAGGCTCATCCAAAAAAAGCACTTTAGGCCTATTAATCAATCCGCATGCAAGCTCAAGTCTTCGGCGCATACCACCAGAGTAGGTTTCAACCCTCTTATCCTTAAACTCCGTGAGCTCCACGAGTTCCAGCAGTTCCAAAGCGCGCTTTTTGGCAATGTCGCGAGGGATCCCGTATAAGTCGGCACAGAGCATAACGTTCTCATAACCAGTCAAATCCTCGTCAGCTGTGTATTCTTGAGGCACAACGCCAATCACCTTTCTAACCTCGTTGGCTTGTTTAAGAATGTCATAGCCCAAAACAGAAGCGGTGCCTTCAGTTGGCTTCAGCACAGTTATCAGCATATTTATTGTCGTGGTTTTTCCAGCACCATTCGGTCCCAAAAAGCCGTAGATTTCACCATCTCGAACACTGAAGCTTATATGGTCCACAGCCACAAGGCTCTTGTTGAAAACCTTTGTTAGGTTTTCAGCCCTAATAATTTCTTCCGTCAAGCCTTTTCACCACGCAGTTTCTTTTCTATATCCTCAAGCCTTTGGGAGGTTTCATTCAAAACTTGCAAGGTTTCTTTTAAGGTTTGTTCTGAAAAGCGCTCCTCCAAAGTTAAGCCCAGACTTAGGAAAGCCTTGAACAAGCGTCTAAAAGCTTCTAGAACTTCTTCGGTTTGTTCGTGGGGAAGACAAAGCAGAAAGGAGTCAATAAGCGGCGGAACAAACAATTTGCGTCCCATGCGAAGGTGACAGCGCATTTTACGCTGTTCCTCTAGAAGCTGCCTACCCTTATCCGTAAGCGTGTAACGCTTTACACCGCTTTCCTCGGATGGCGCTTCGCGGATGTAGCCATTATCCTGAAGCCAAGCCAAAAGCGGATAAACAGAGCCGGGGCTAGGCTTCCAACACCCATTTGTTCGCTTCTCAATTTCATTCATAATTTCAGACCCAGACATAGGTTTCTCGTTTAAGAGCTCCAAAACTTGATGGCGCAGAAAACCCTTTGGCACAGCAGCCATATGCCTCAGCCAATGTCTGAAAGGCGGAAGAGGTGGAGGTGGGAAGTTTTTATCATCAAACATGATATCACCATTGATATCAATTTCGATAATTATTCAATACTTCGCTATAAATGTTTTGCAAGAGAAATTAGAAGTATACGGTATACTCATATACTGATATTCCACATCATTTCATCGACAGTAAAGTCTTCTATGCAAAATTCAGACAAGGAATATGGGGAGTCATGCGTCAAGATTTTGAGAAAAATAGAAAGGGGCGAAATAAAGGCAGCCACTTCAGCTCTGGTTATAGTTGAGTTGGCAAACGCTCTAAGGAAGTACGGATTAAGTAGAGAAGTGAAAGCTGTTGCTGACGCGATTTTCTCTTTAGGCATTCAAGTTTTAGAGGTTGACCCAGTAGATGACAGAATTGCGCATGAATTTTTGATGAATTTAAAATAAGCCTATACAACTGCGTTCATGTGGCAGTTATGAAAAAGGTCAGCATCAAAGAAATTATTTCGGCAGATAAAGATCTTGACAAAATTAATTGGATAAGACGGCTAAACCCAAAACCTTTATTTCACTCTATTAGCGTTCCAACGGCTTTCCCTTCGACTGCCAGCAATAGGTTTTCTGGCTTAAACCCATTTAGGACGCGGACTCTTATGCGCCTAGCCTTTAGGATTTTTATGGCTTCTGGGTCTAGGATTTGGTGAATGCCAGCCCTATGCTTATCTTCGGCTAAAACTTTTGGCAATTCTTCAAAGCCTACCCTATCAAGTTTTACAGCGTCTGGATGCCTTCTAGGATCTTTTGTGTAGATGCCTTCCTGATCAGTGGCTTTAATGAGCATGTCCGCTTTTACGCGTTCAGCCACTAAGGCGGCAACTGTGTCGGTTGTCATTCCCGGTTTTAAGCCGCCCAAAACTGTAATCCTTCCCTTTTCTAGACATTGGACAGCCTCTTCCAGGCTTGTTGGGATTTTTTTGCATCCAGCCTTGCCAAGCATTTTGGTGAAGAGTTGGGCGTAAAGCCTTGAAACGGCAATCGCCAAATCATCTTGGTCTTTTTCTGCCAAGCCAAGTTGTTTGGCTATTTTTATGAACTCTCTTGCTAGGGCGCCTCCACCAACAACAACCACCAGTACGTACCCTTTGACCTTCAACCTCTTCAAAATCCTGGCGTATTCACTTATCAGTTGGATGTTTACTGGTGTAGCAACAACAGAGCCGCCCAGTCGGATTACTATTCGCATCGTGTCAGCTTTCCTTTAAATTAGGGAGAAAGCACTTAAACCTTAAAAGAATTTGTCCAATCCTTGCTTGGGTTTGGCGGTCTGCACCTCTATTTTTTCGCCGAAGATTAGGCGCATGCCGTCTGTGGCCGCTGCTGTGGGGGTTCCTGTCTTCTCTTCAATTATTTTTGCTTCGCGGGCTGGTCCCCGGAAAATCATTTGCATTCCAAGATGCGTCAAAAGGGCTTGTTCTGGACGGGCTTCCTCGACAATTTTTATGGCGTCTTCTGTTGTCATGTGTCCTTTCCACGGCTTTCCGGCTGGTCGCATAACACAAAGCATTAGGAGCCTTACGCCCGTGTAGTATTTGCCTATTCCCTCAAAGTATTCTGTGTCGCTTGTGTAAGCGAAACCGCCAAATTCTTTAGTCTCGAAGCGGAAGCCAACAGCATCTGGATCTGTGTGCTGAGCCTTCGCAGCCGAAACCGCGACATCTGCCACTTGAAAACGCATGTTCGGAACAGCTTCAATTACTTGCTCGAGCATTTGTTGGTGATACTTCGAAATTGATGGTTCGCAGACATCGCTCCCCCTCAGAACGCTTTTTGACGCTGCGAGCACTCCACGCTTTTTCGTCATGCCTCTGGTCATGGCTTCAATCATAACTTCGGCGTCGGTGTAGTGGTCTGGGTGGCAGTGGGAAACGAAAATGGCGTTTAGTTTTTGCGGGTCTAATGCTTCGCTTATGGAGTATACAAGAGCGCCTGGACCAGGGTCCAGATGCAAGTTTAGGTTTTCGCCTAGAATTCGTATTCCAGCTGTTCGCCTTATCTGGGTTATCGTTGTGAATCGTCCTCCGCCGGTTCCAAGAAAAACTATTTGGTATTGAGCCATGCTTATGCCTATGGAGTTTGCGGAATTTTTGCTTTATCCTTCAATTGTTATGTAGTAATTATAATGAAGGAAAATGCTTTTAATAATGGCTAGAATATGCAAGGGGAGGCTGTTTGCCTTGCTCGAGGGGTTAGGACTTGTTGGAAACGCTCTTGTTCTTTTGGCTTCGCTAGTAGTTCTTGACAGGGCTAGTGATTGGGCAATAACGAACAGTGTTAAAATTGCTGATATAACTGGTTTCGGGAAGACAACGGTAGGCTTTATACTTGTGGCTTTTTCCACATCCCTGCCTGAGCTTTGCGTCTCCATATTCGCCACTATGGGAGGCGAAAGCGTAGGCGTCGCAATAGGCAACGTTTTAGGCTCAAACATTGTAAACATATGTCTAATACTTGGTGTATGCTTCCTAATAGTAGCGTTAAAAAGTTCGGAAGCCGTAAAACTGGCGCCAGCGATGGCTAAAGAGGAGGTTGGAACTCTATATTTTGGGCTTTTTGTGGCTTCTGTGGTTCCTTTAACGCTTCTTTATATCGGATATGCAAGCAGAGTTATCGGGGTAATCCTCCTTGCAATTTTCATATTCTACGTTTATCAACTTTCAAAGGTTAGGAAGATAGGAGATAAAGGCACTTTGGGAGAGGAGAGACAAAAACTTTCAGTTTACGTATTTTTTGCGCTTTTAGGCATCGCGTTAGTTGTTGCAAGTTCATATTTCATTGTAAATTCAGCAACCTTTATTGCCGACGGTATTGGCGTTCCTAAGGTTGTTATAGGAGCAACAATAATAGCTTTTGGGACAAGTTTGCCTGAGCTTGCCACCAGCGTTGACGCTGTACAAAAGGGGCATATGGGCCTCGCTTTGGGCAATATTGTGGGAAGCTGCTTCATAAACATAACGTGCATCCTCGGCGTCACTTTGGTAGGGGCAAGTTTAGCGGTTAACATGGCGGCTTTTTCTCAGCTTGTCATGTTCTCGCTTATAACTAACCTCTTACTGTGGTATTTCCTCTCCAGCGAAAGGATAAGCTGGAGGGAAGGCGTCATACTCGTCATACTGTATGCTGTATTCCTAGTAACAAGTTACGGCGGAGGCTACAAAGCGCAAGGGAGGTGAAAAATATTCTAACTTTTGAAAAAATTGGCGTTCAAAACTTTTTAAAGATTATGGAGCCTTGCAGATTTTGTCTTTACTGGCAGACGAGCGGCGAATTAAGGTCTGAAACGCCTAAAAACGAGTTGGAAAAGGCTAAGCTAAGGTGGCTTAAAGATTTAGAGGAAAACTTTGGAAACTGTGCTGTGCTAAAATCGCATGTGTTAACGGCGCTTCAGTAGGCTTCATGCAGTATGCGCCAGCAAAATATTTTCCAAATGTAAGCAGCTATCCGTCTGGTCCTCCAAGCGGAGACGCCATATTTATCGCATGCCTCTATGTACCGAGTAAAGACCATCGGAGAAAAGGCTACGGAACAATTATGCTTAAAAACCTCTTAGAAGAATTTAGGGAAAGAGGCTTCAAAGCTGTGGAAACCTTTGCTCGGTAGATTCCGAGAATAACCCGTCTGGTCCTCTGGCTTTTTATCTAAAACACGGCTTTAAAGTGGTTCAACAGAAGGATGATTTCCCCCTTGTACGCCTAAGCCTTTAAAAAAGGGTTATAGCGAAAACATACAGTGCTTAAATAATTGGGTTTTAACCAGTAAAGTCGAGGATTATATGGGAAAAGCTAAGGCAAAGGCTCTGGCGCTTTTTTCAGGAGGCTTAGACAGCAGCTTAGCCATAAGACTTCTTCAAGAGCAAGGCATTGAAGTTGAAGCCATAATTTTCTTAACGCCTTTCTATAAGGCAAAGGTGGGCGGCTTCAAAGCAGAAAGGGCTGCTGAAAAGCTGGGCGTGCCCCTAAAGGTTGTGCGTTTAGGATTGGATTATTTGCGGATCATCCGCAAGCCCAAGTATGGTTATGGACGGCACATGAATCCGTGCATAGACTGCCACATATACATGCTTAAAAAGGCTAAAAAGTATGCTCGAGAAATAGGCGCCGACTTCATAGTTACAGGCGAGGTTTTGGACGAGCGTCCTATGTCCCAACACTTGAACGCCTTAAAAATTGTGGAAGGAGAGTCCGGCCTAAAAGGTAGGCTTCTTCGACCACTATCAGCCAAACTTTTACCGCCAACAATAGCCGAAAAGAGGGGGCTTGTAGACAGAAACAAACTACAAGACATTCGTGGAAGGTCTCGCAAGAGGCAGCTAGCCCTAGCAAAGGTTTTTGGCATAACGGAGTACCAGTCCCCAGCCGGCGGATGCCTCCTAACCTACAAAGAGTTTGCAGCCAAACTCCGCGACCTGCTCCAAAATAAAAAACGGATTTCAATGGCGGATCTAGAGCTGCTGAAAGTTGGACGCCATTTTAGGCTGGGCGAAAACAAAATAATTGTTGGACGAAACAAAGAGGAAAACGAGAGACTTTTGAAGCTTAAAGGCATAAACGACTACTTTTTCGAGGCACAGGGATGCGGAAGCCCCACAACGCTATTGCAAGGACCAAAGAAAAGGCAAGCCATAGAAAAAGCAGCACAATTAACAGCCTACTACTCAGACCAGAAAACGGGAAAAGTACACGTAAAATATGGAAGAGAAAAACTGGAAAAAAGCATAATGGTGGAAAGACCAAACAAGGAAGAAGTGGAACAACTGCGAATAAAATAAACCTTATATTTACTGCGACTCTGTTCCTTTTACAAATAGTTCAATCTCAAACATTGAAGAATTCTAGAGGAAGGATGGGCTAAAGAAAATAAGCTTGTAGATACCCCCATTTTCCAGCATCTGCCAAAAACTATAGGGGGTAGTGTATTTGTGGCTACTTTCCAGGCACAAATATGACTTGTCCACAAAATTTTTAGAGGGTTACCAATTGATGTTTGCCGCCAACAGTAAAAATTTACATTTTATAGGCGTTTCTCGAAGACTATAGTTATTGTTTCTGGTTTTTTGAAGCCAAGCTTCTCTAAGGCGTCTGTTATGGGCTTGTGGTTGCACGTGAACCCGTAAATTTTGTCTATGTCCTTTGTTTTGCAGTGTGATAAAAGAAACTTTGCCATGTCCAAAACTGTCTCAAAGTCTCCGTCAATGTAGCATGTTTGGATGGATTTTTCATGCCATTCGATGGAAACGGCGTCATCCACCAAAATTAAACCCTCAATGGCCCCATCTTCGCCGCTGTAGGTTATGGTTTTTCCTTGCTCAATGAAGCGTTCCATGTCACGCATATCCAAAGAATACCAATGATAAAGAATGGTGTATAAACCCGCAGCTCGCCGATAAGTCTTGGAAGACTGTAAATAGTGCCAAATAGCGTCCGATTGGCTTAGGTTCGTCCAAGATGAAACCTCGCTGCCGACATCTCCAACCAAAACCTTTTCTAAAGTCATTTCAATAAATTCCGCAATGGGCTTGAAGCCCATCTTCTGAACGGCAGCCGAAGCTGCCACATTATCTGACTCAGTAACAAGCCTCGCCACTCTAACGCCCATGTCTTTGGCGTATTCGAGGCATTTCTCAGTTATGGCGGTTGCAACACCCATCCGTCTATATTGGGGCGCTGTCCTGGCGCCGCTTAGCCAGGCTTCGCCTGGCTTGTCAATGGTTATGTGTTGTATGCCGATGGGTATACCGTCCAATGTGGCTACGAAAACCTTGCCGTTGGGCTCTCTAAGCCACTTGTCCCAGACATGCGGGATGTAGTCGCCCCAGCTCCAAGTATGCCTACAAAACTCAAAAACTGCCTCTCGGTCATCTTCACGGGCTTTCCGAACATGGATGGGCAGTTTAGCTTTGGCGCCACTCATAGCGAGTCGCCACCAAAATGCATAGCTTATTTACAAGACCTTACTATTTAACATTGAATGTCGGCTGAAACCGCAGTTAAAGCCTTCAAAGGTCTGGAGAGCCAAGACCTCCGCATACTACTAGTCATAGAAGCTGCCATGACAAAACATGAGTTTGTCCCAAAAGAAGTGATCGTTAAATTTTCAAAACTTAACCAGGAAGAAGCCACCTTTAGACTGGACAGGTTGCATAAGTTTCGCCTCATCCGCGAAACGAAACAGCCATACTTGGGCTATACGCTGAACTATGCTGGCTACGACTGCCTAGCTATAAACGCCTTTGTAAAAGCCGGAATTTTAGAGGCTTTTGGCAAGCCTTTAGGCGTGGGGAAAGAGGCAGACGTTTATGAAGCTTTAACACCAGAGGGCAGACGCATAGCAATAAAATTCCATAGGCTTGGAAGAATAAGTTTCCGCCAAACCCGCATAAAAAGAGGATGGACGACAGAAGATGTTAATTGGCTTTTGCGCTCAAGAAAAGCTGCGGAAAAAGAATACGAAGCATTAAGGCTTGTTTATCCAAAAGGCGTTGCAGTGCCAAAACCCATGAGCCAAAATCGCCACGCCATAGCCATGGGCGCAATAGAAGGCGCAGAACTAGCAGAATGGCGGGAAATTCCAAAACCGGAAAAAGTGTTAAAAGAGATTCTCAGCAACATAAGAAGAGCCTATTTAAAAGCTGGAGTAATTCATGCAGATCTAAGCGAATACAACATAATCCTAAAACCAGACAACCATATCCTAATAATAGACTGGCCCCAATACGTAACAAAAAAGCATCCGAACGCCCAACAGCTTTTGAGGCGAGACATCGAAAACATAATCACCTTCTTTAAACGAAAGCACCTGCTTAAAATCAGAACAGATAAAGCCCTCGCATATGTAACTGGGAAAGGAAAATGCCTACAGCCAAACCTATTATATAAAGGAGGCTGAAATTGAAAGACAAATTCATTATTGAAGCGAAGTTTTACGAAAAATCTGGGGAAAACACGATTACGACTCAGAATTTCCTCCATATGCCTAGGACAAACATTTTCCTGCTTAACAACAACCAAAGACGTCTCAATGTTTCTTAAAGGAAAGCGTGGCATCTTGAAAAGAAACGGACTAATAAGAGAAAGTTGTCAAAATAGATTTTCAAATAAAAGAGCATAAGCTGAGACGGTTTTATTTCATAGAATTAGAGAAAATGCTTACTGAAAACGGCTTTTCAATTAATAGCAATATAATTTGGAAGCATGGAAGTATGTGGTTTATAACAACCCCCAATAAGTCTTTTTAATCACTTTTTAAGTGAGTCCAAAACAATGTAGAGAATGTTGTTCCCCCTAAGCAAGACGCTCCCGTAATTGGCGACAAGCTGGTCATCTCTACACTCAGTGGCACCTTCCAGAAGAATATTCATGTGTCCATCGCACTTAATCATTTTACCTCTATACTCACAGCCGTTCTTCAAAACAACTGCAATGTTAGCGTTTAACTGCTTAACCAAGACGTTTAAAGGCTTCTTGCTAGGCTCCATAATAGCACCTACATCGTCATTAACTCTAAACTATAATCCACAATAACTACAACATATAAAAGTTTTATGAAAACATCTTCTAATAGCCATATAAAACTCGAGATTTTCCAAAAATTAAAATCCTTAAAAGTTTAGCCTTATAGCGGAGAGAAACATGCATAAAGTGCAAATAGACGGAGAAACCTTGAAAATTGAAGATGTTGTGAAAGTTGCATACAATAAAGCTGAAGTTGTTATTCCGGAAAAAGTTAAAGTCCGCGTAAAGGCTTGCCGAGAATTTTTGGAAAAACTTTTAGAAAAAGGCGAGGTTATTTACGGTGTAAATACTGGTTTCGGCGCGTTAAGCGACGCAAAAATTTCTAATAAAGAACTCAAACAGCTTCAAACAAACCTTATTAGGAGCCACGCTGCGGGTGTTGGAAGACCCTTAAGCACTGAGGTTGTTCGAGCAACCATGCTTTTGAGAGCAAATACGTTGGCGAAGGGCTATTCTGGTGTACGATTAGAAATTCTTGAAACTTTGGTTGAGATACTCAACAGGGGCGTTCACCCAATAATACCGGCGAAGGGCTCGGTGGGAGCAAGCGGCGATCTAGCGCCTCTATCTCACATGGTTCTCGTGCTAATGGGTGAGGGCGAAGCCGAGTATAAAGGCGAAATAATGAGCGGAAAAGAAGCCATGGAAAAAGCTGGAATAAAGCCCATACGATTAGAAGCCAAGGAGGGCATAGCTTTAAACAATGGCACACAGCTGATGGCGGCTATCGCCGCCCTAACAGTCCACAGGGCAGAAAACCTAATAAAAACAGCTGAAATAGCGGCTGCCCTGTCAATGGAAGCACTGCTTGGCGTTTCAGACGCTTTGGACGAAAAAATTCACAACGTTAGGTCCCACAAAGGCCAAGCTACAACAGCTAAAAACATGAGATGGTTGATCTCCGGAAGCAAACTCATTCAAACGGGACGAGAGGCGGTGGCTAAGATTGGGCGTCCTCACGACCCATACAGTTTAAGGTGCACGCCACAGGTTTTAGGCGCTGTTAGAGACGCCATATCATACGCGAGGAAAGTTGTAGAAGTCGAGATAAATTCGGCGACAGACAACCCCCTCATATTTCCCGAAACTGGAGTATGTCTTTCAGGGGGAAACTTTCACGGGCAACCAATAGCATTGGCAATGGACACCCTAGGATTAGCCCTAACAATGGTGGGTAACATTTCAGAAAGGCGAATCTTCCGCCTTCTGGACGAGAAGTTAAACAATGGTTTACCGGCATTCTTGACGCCACCGCAGACAATAAGAGGCTTAAGCAGCGGCTTAATGACCGCCCAATATACAGCAGCAGCCCTAGCCTCGGAAAACAAGGTTTTAGCGCATCCTGCATGCGTGGACTCAATACCGACATCCGCGAACTTTGAGGACTTCGTAAGCATGGGGACAACAGCGGCTCAAAAAGCCATGTGTATACTAGAAAACACAGAATATATAGTAGCCATAGAGCTCCTATGCGCAGCCCAAGCGATAGAATACCGCGGAGCAGAAAAACTAGGAAAAGGAACCAAAAAAGCCTACAAGAAAATAAGAGAAATTGTGCCGCCGCTAAAAGAGGATAAACCCCTAAACCCAGCTATAGAAAAACTAAAAACAATAATCAAGGGAGGAACGCTGGCTAAGATATTCAATATTTAGATCGTGGTCGGGCGGGCAGGATTTGAACCTGCGACACTCCGGTTTCTGCAACCGTGCATGTACGCTTGGTAGGCTGGGTGACGCCCACCAGAACGGCGAACGCCGACCTTGGTAGGCGTCTACAGCATCTCCGCCTGCTGGCGTGGTCCAGCAAGCTCGGAAGCTCTACCAAGCTGAGCTACCGCCCGCCAGTCAAATTTTAAGTGAAATAAATACTGGTTTATATGGTTAGTGGTTTTAGCTTTGCCATGTGGACTTTTTTATGGCTTTAAGCCAGAGGGTGCCCCAAATTATGGAAAAGGCAATAGCCACCCAGAAAATAAATAGCAACATTTTAACAGCCTCTGACGCCATCTCCCCAAACATCTTAAACTCTTCTCCAATAAAACGCAACACTAAAAAGTTTAAAAGCTAAGTTTCCATATGCAAAATAAGCCTTAAAGCCACTATATTTTGAAGGAGGATATATACCAACCACAACAGTAAGCCATTTATAAAAAGTCATACTAAAACTAACCTAACCAGAAGGGAGAAAGGGAGAAGGCTTCCATCCTCAAAATTTTATGATTTAAAGCTATACACCGTTCTCATTCCGGTCATATACATAATACCAAGCGGTCTAACCGCTTATCTCCGCCTCATTTTAAAGCTTAAAAATTGTATATTCAGCGCCCGCCGATGATGGTCGAAAATGATGCTAACTTGCCCCATACGCCATTTAAAACCTAGGAAAGATTTATGGATTAGAGCCTACATTTTTGAATTGGGCCGGTAGTCTAGCTGGCTAACAATGAAAGATATTGAGGCCCTTGGACGTCGCCCTCACGCGGCGAAGGTCGCCGGTTCAAATCCGGCCCGGCCCACTTAAATTTTTAAGTGAATCCTTAAGCGTTGGAGCATGCAATC
>CALJDG010000111.1 GCA_938023865.1 uncultured archaeon
AATCCGCCTACGCGCGCTTTACGCCCAGTAATTCCGAACAACGCTAACCCCCTCCGTATTACCGCGGCTGCTGGCACGGAGTTAGCCGGGGTTTCTTTACCTGCTACTGTCATTATCATCACAGGCGAAAGAGCTTTACGACCCTAGGGCCTTCTTCACTCACGCGGCATGGCTGGATCAGGGTTGCCCCCATTGTCCAAGATTCCCTACTGCTGCCTCCCGTAGGAGTCTGGGCCGTGTCTCAGTCCCAGTGTGGCTGATCATCCTCTAAAACCAGCTATAGATCGTAGGCTTGGTAGGCCGTTACCCCACCAACTACCTAATCTAACGCGGGCTGATCCTTCTCCGATAAATCTTTCCCCCTGAGGGCGTATACGGTATTACTCACCGTTTCCAGTGGCTATTCCGTAGAGAAGGGCACATTCCCACGCGTTACTCACCCGTCCGCCGCTCATCCCGAAGGATGCGCTCGACTTGCATGTATAAGGCCTGCCGCCAGCGTTCGTTCTGAGCCAGGATCAAACTCTCAAGTTGAAAGCATATCACTATGCTGTCCTTGACGTTCGAACCTCTGCACATCACTTGATTGGCTGTTCAAACCAATCAAAACTGTTTGTTGCATCAGTATCAAAAGATACCGAAAGCCGACAAACAGTGAAGCTGACACTACATTATCGGATTAAATCCTAGTAGCGCGATATGCAAAGGCTGATCCATCGATCAACGAACCAAACTGCCCGCATATCTCTTCAGTGTTCCATCAATGTCAAATATCGTTCCAGACAAAAAAAACGATTGCGCCAAAATAACTCGGCACCAAACCGCTCCTCAAATCTAGGTTTTACACTCTAAAAATTATAACTCTATTTAGAGCGACCAAACGCGTCGTGAAACACACCCAGTGAAGGGCCTTCTAGACACAATGAATTAGAGTCGCAAGCCCTAATTTCGCAAAAAAGCAATTTTTAATTAAAAATCTGCTTAATTTTGCTGATGCAATAAGATTTCAACAATAATTTACCATAAAACATTGGCAAAACTACTTAAGCTACTAAGCTAACATTTTGTAAAATTTCAAAATCAATGAAGAACCACTGAATCAGGTTTTACATTCTGTCTCGAAGATGTGTACTCACCTATGAGCAAACCTTCAGGACCATCAGTAACCTCGATCACCTCACCTTCCGAAAGCTTCCCTGCAAGGATCAACTCGGCTATTGGATTTTGTAAGTAGGTCTGAATAACCCGTTTTAAGGGTCTTGCGCCATATACTGGATCGTACCCTTGCTGAGCAATCCAGTCTCTTGCCCCCGCCCCTAACTCAATTTTTAAATTGAGAGAAGAAAGACGATCTTGAAGTATTTTAAGTTGAATATCAACAATTCTAGACATGTGCTCTTTTGACAGTCGATTGAAAATAATGATTTCATCAAGCCTGTTTATAAACTCAGGTTTAAAATGGGATCGTACCGCATCCATCACATTTGCTTTTGCAGTTTCAACGTTTTGAAGAGTTTTTGGATCGTTCAGAGCTTGTGCGCCTAAGTTCGATGTAAGGATAATTATTGTCTGCTTGAAATCAACAACTCTCCCGTGGCCATCAGTCAAGATACCATCGTCTAATACTTGAAGTAGAAGATTAAAAACATCTGGGTGTGCCTTTTCCACCTCATCAAACAGGACTACTTGATATGGCCTTCGCCGAACTGCCTCAGTTAACACACCTCCCTCATCGTAACCAACATATCCGGGAGGCGCGCCAATCAATCTGGATACTGAATGTTTTTCCATATACTCTGACATATCAATGCGCACCATGGCATTATCATCATCAAACAAAAATTCTGCTATGGCTTTCGTTAATTCTGTTTTTCCAACACCCGTAGGTCCTAAAAACAAAAAAGAACCTAATGGTTGCTTTTCGTCATTTAGGCCAGCTCTTGCTCGTCTCACTGCATTAGCCAGAACATGAACAGCTTCTTCCTGACCAACAACTCTAGCCTCGAGATGATCTTCCATTTTAAGTAACTTTTCTCTCTCACCTTCGAGCATTTTAGATGTTGGTACGCCCGTCCAGCGTTCAACAACTTGAGCAATTTGCTCTAAAGCTACAGCCTCCTTGATAATTTGGCCTCCCCCGTCTTCGACTTCAACGAAATTTAATTCTTTTTCAAGTTGAGGTATAACTCCATACGACAGCTCACCAGCCTTTGCGAGATTTCCATCGCGCTTTGCAGCATCCAGCTCCGCTCTCGCAGTTTCTAATTTTTCCTTGATTACCCTTGCATTGGCCATTTTATCTCGCTCTGATTGCCATTGGGCAGTCAAAACAGAACTATTCTCTTGTAATTTACTAAGAGATTCTTCGAGCCGTGTCAGCCTTTCAGTTGACGCCTTATCACTTTCCAATCTAAGGGCTTCAATTTCTATTTGCTTTTGCATTATTTCTCGGTCAAGCGCATCTAGATCTTCGGGTTTGCTATCAACTTCCATCCTCAAACGACTTGCTGCCTCATCTATTAAATCAATCGCTTTATCAGGGAGAAACCTATCAGTAATATATCTATTCGATAGCGTGGCCGCAGCCACCAACGAACCATCAGTAATTCTAACCCCATGGTGAAGTTCATACTTTTCCTTGATCCCACGCAAAATCGATATCGTATCCTCAACTGTTGGCTCAGCGACAATAACTGGTTGGAAACGACGCGCTAAAGCGGCATCTTTCTCTACATACTTACGATACTCATCAAGGGTAGTTGCCCCTATACAGTGCAATTCACCTCGTGCTAAAGCAGGCTTAATCAAATTCGCTGCATCCATGGCTCCATCAGTTTTCCCAGCGCCAACTAACGTATGCATTTCGTCTACAAAAAGTATCACCTCGCCTAATGAAGCAGACATCTCACTCAGGATGCCTTTTAAACGCTCTTCAAACTCTCCTCTAAATTTTGTGCCTGCTATCAAAGCGCCCATATCCAGAGCCAAAAGCTTTTTATTTTTTAAACTTTCTGGCACATCACCATTTATTATTCTTAGGGCCATTCCCTCTGCTATCGCCGTCTTACCAACACCAGGATCCCCGATTAAGACTGGATTATTCTTGGTTCGCCGGCTTAAAACCTGCATTGAACGCCTAATTTCATCATCTCGACCAATGATCGGATCTATTTTACCATCTTTGGCGGCTTGAGTGAGATCTGTCGTATATTTTTTTAAAGCCTCGAAACTATCTTCAGCATTTACACTTTCAACAGTACGGCCTTTTCTAAAGTCAGAGATCGCCATTTCCAAAGCTGCTATTGAAACACCTGATCCATCCAAAATATTTTTTACATCTGATTTTACGGTTGCTAGGGCACACAATATCCGTTCCAAGGATACGAATTTATCAGCATTTTTTTTGGCAAGTGCTTGCGCTTGCTCCAAAACACGCAAAGTTTGCGTGTCAAAGAACATTTGTGAATTTTCAGATTTAATTTTTGGAACTTTACCGAGTAACAGATCGAGTTCTACCAATATTTTTTGCGAGTCTACACCAATCTTTTTGAGCAAATTTTTTGCAAAATCTTGCTCATCTTCAAGAATAACTTTTAAAAGATGTTGGGGCAAAATTCGCTGATGTTCTGCAGCTAGCGCTGCCGCTTGCGCTGCTTGTATAAATTCACGCGACCGCTCAGTGAATTTTTCTAAATTCATCTCAAACTCCTTTTAAAGCGCCAG
>CALJDG010000112.1 GCA_938023865.1 uncultured archaeon
TTATGACAAGGGTGGTTATGCCAACTTATCCCAGAAGTGCCGCTATTTCATAGGTGGAATTCTTGAACATGCAAGGGCTTTATGCGCCGTCGTAGCGCCTACAGTAAACAGTTATAAGAGGCTTGTGCCCGGCTATGAAGCTCCAGTTTACATCACTTGGAGCCGTAAAAACCGTTCAGCTTTGATAAGAGTCCCAGAATACTTCCCTGGAAAGGAGAGTGAAGCCAGAATAGAATTCCGTTGTCCAGACCCGCTTTGTAATCCCTATTTGGCTTATGCTGCGATTTTCGAGGCTGGTTTAGATGGCATTAAAAAGAAGATAGAGCCGGGCGACCCTGTTGACGTGAATGTTTACCATTTGAGTGAGGCAAAGCGGAGGGAACTTGGAATTAAGGTTCTGCCAGTCACACTTAAAGAAGCCTTGGAGGAGTTGAAGAGCGATGACGTTTGTATAAAAGCTTTGGGTAAAGAAAACTCTGAGAAATATTTGGAGCTTAAGATGCAAGAGTGGCGTGAATACGAGCTCCACATGCCTAAAGATGATAAGGGCGCAGTTACGTTTTGGGAGTTGCAAAAGTACATCTACGCCTAACAAACTTTTAATAGTTATTTTCTCCCAGTTCAAAGCTATTTGAGCGTGTATGCATGAAATACGATACTATATTAGTATTGGATTTCGGCGGGCAGTATTGCCACCTCATCGGGAGACGTATCAGAGAAAATGGCGTATACTCAGAAATTGTTCTTCACGACATAAAAATTGAGGAAATAAGGCTTCTAGGCAAGAAGTTCAAAGTTAAAGGGTTAGTGCTGTCAGGCGGTCCTGCAAGTGTTTTTGATCCATATGCACTAAAGCCCGACAAGCGCATTTTTGACTTAGGACTACCGGTTCTAGGCTTGTGTTATGGGCATCAACTTATAGCCCATATTTTCGGTGGAAAAGTTGGACCAGCCAAGCGAAAAGAATTCGGTTCAACCTATGCTACAATAAACAAGCCTGTTGGCGTTTTGAGGGGTCTAAACCGAAAAGAGCGGGTTTGGATGAGCCACAGCGACACCGTTTTCGCGGTACCGCCGGAATTTGATGTTTTGGCCTACACACAAAATTGCCCGGTCGCCGCCTTCAAGCACAAAACCAAATCAATTTACGGTTTGCAGTGGCATCCAGAAGTGGCGCACACAGTAAATGGCGCCAAGATGCTGCGCAACTTTATCTTCGAAGTGTGTGGCTGCACTGCCAACTGGAAAATGGAAAATGTTATAGATCGAATGGTTAAAGAGGTTAAGAGAGAAGTTGGCAACGGCAAAGCTATAATAGCCCTAAGTGGAGGCATAGACTCCAGCGTAGCCACGACCATAGCAGCCAAAGCGCTAGGCGAAAAACTAACAGCAGTTTTTGTTGACCACGGATTCATGAGAGAAAATGAGCCGGAATTTGTTAAAGGCACCTTCCAAAAACTAGAAATAAACCTAGTTATCGTAAATGCGCAAGAAATATTTTTTGAAAGACTTAAAGGCGTAACCGACCCAGAAATGAAGAGGAAGATTATAGGCGAAGAGTTCATCAGAGTTTTTGAAGAAGTTGCCGAGAAAGTCGGCGCAGAATACCTCATCCAAGGAACCATTTACCCAGACCGAATCGAATCCGGCTTCAGAAGGTTCTCAGACAAAATTAAGACACATCATAATGTCGCCGGACTTCCAACAAAAATTAAGTTTAAGAAAATTGTTGAGCCTTTGAGGGACCTGTACAAAGACGAGGTTCGTAAAGTTGCCCAAATGATTGGATTACCAAAGGAAATAGTTTTTAGGCAGCCTTTTCCCGGTCCTGGACTGGCAGTGCGGGTTATGGGCGAAGTAACCAGGGAAAAGGTTGAGATCGTTAGGAAGGCGGATAGGATTGTGGGGGAGGAGCTCGAGAAAAGCGGCTTAAAAGAGCGGTTGTGGCAGTATTTTGCAGTTTTAACAAATACGAAAGCTACTGGTGTTAAGGGCGATGCCAGAGCATACGGTTATGTTGTAGCTATACGTGCTGTGGAAAGTCGCGAGGCTATGACAGCAAGTTTTGCAAGAATTCCACACAAGATCTTAGAGAAAATATCCACTAGGATAACCAGCGAAATACCAGAAATTGTCAGAGTAGTTTATGACATTACCCATAAGCCGCCAGCAACCATAGAATGGGAATAGCGCTTTTAAGCCATCGGCTTAGCCATCAAATCCTCAACTTTAGCCTTCTTCAGCAAATTGACGTGTTTGGCAAGCTCATTAACCACCACTTCGAAAACACGTTTACCCTTATCTGCAGAGGCTGTTGTTGATTTCCCAAAAACTCCAGAACGTGTGTGGTCCACCGTGTCTAAGGGAAGAGTTATGCCTTCAACCTCTGCAACATGCCTATGTACTTCCTCGTCTACAGCCCGATCCATGCTCACAAGATGCGGGTGTAAAGCCAAATTCACAGAAGTCTCTTCAGCGCCCGCATGTCCTCTCTCTTCTGGCTTGAATATGTCTGGCAGAAGTTTTCCAGCGGCAGGCCACCATTGAAAAACTGAGACGAAAATTCCTTTTTCCCGAAGCTCTCTAGCCAGCTCAGTAAGGGCGTTCAAGTTTCCGCCATGTCCATTAACAATGACAATTTTCTTTATGCCGTAATAGTTTAGGGATAGGCAAACCTCCTTCACGTAAGCTTTTAGGGTTTTAGGCGAAACGTATATTGTGCCCCAAAACTGTCTATGGTGGTGGCTGACGCCGAAAGGAATGACTTGCAAGCAGAGAACCTTTGCACGTTTTCCAGCCTCTTCAGCTATCGCCTTAGCTATAAAATGGTCCGTTCCAAAAGGGTTATGCGGCCCATGTTGCTCATTTGAACCTACTGGAATGATAGCGATGTCATTTTTGCTAAAATATTCCTTTGCTTCCACCCAGCTCATTTCGTGAAGCAAGATCTTCATGGGTTTCCACCATGTTCACGAAACTGTTTTATTCGAAGGAATTTGAATATAAGCTTACGTATAAAACGGTGAAACCCGTTGAAGGCGTTGATTCTGGCGGGGGGATTTGCAACTAGGCTTAGACCCCTGAGCTGCACAAGACCAAAAATTCTATTTCCGGTGCTTAACAAGCCACTTATAGAGTGGACTCTTGAAAGCCTTTCAAAAAGCGGAATAAAAGAGGCGATATTGGCGGTTAATCATCAAACAGCCTTCCACATTAAAAACTCCAAATTTTCAAAAGGTAAGGTGAAAATCACCTACTCATACGATCCTCCAAAAAAGCCTCTCGGAACTGGCGGCGCAATAAAGCATGCTGAAGAACTCCTAGGAAACGACAATTTTCTAGTTGTGAATGGCGACATCTTCACCAGCATAAATTACGCCGAAATAATAAAGAAACATGAAGAAAAAGATGTCACTGCGACAGTAGCCTTATGCGCGGTTAAAGATCCAAGCCGATATGGAGTCGCAGAATTTGGGGATAACGGCAGAATAAAAAGGTTTATCGAGAAACCTCAAAGGGGGGAATCTCCATCAAATTTTATAAACGCTGGTATATACGTTCTCAACCACGAAATTTTCAAATACATCCAGACCGAAAGAAAAGTTTCTCTCGAACGTGAAGTATTTCCAAAACTCGCTAAAGAAGGCAAGCTTTTTGGCTACTTATTTGATGGCTTGTGGACGGATATCGGTAAAGCCGAAGACTATTTAGAGATAAACAAAACTCTATTAGACGATCTTTATGGAAGATTGAAAAATGTGAAAGGGAGTCATGAATGGATAAATGAACCAGTATTCTATGATGAAAGTGTCAAAGTTGAAAAGGGTTCAATTATCGGTCCCTACACCGTTCTGGGCAAAAATGTCGATGTTGGAAAAAATGTTCAGATAAAAAATTCCATAATCTTCCCAGGCGTCTCCATTTCAGATGATTCTTTAATAAATGGGGCTATAATTGGTGAAAATGTTGTTATTGGTAGGTGGGTTAAAATTAGCGGGAACTGCGTTATAGGCGATTGTGCTGTTATAGGTGATAATGTTTCTTTGGCTAAGGGGGTTTCAATCTGTCCGGCAAAAGAAGTTTTCAGGAATGTTTCAGAAGCAAGGTGCATTATTTAATGGGGTAAGCGTATGCTAAGCCAAAGGAGACTATTTGGAACCAACGGGATTCGCGGGCTTGTTAACAAAGAGCTTACACCAGAGCTTGCAATTTCCATTGGGAGTGCAATAGGTACATACTTTCGCTGTGGAGACTTGCTTGTTGGATATGATGCCAGAACAAGCAGTCCTATGCTTGCAAAAGCCATAATATCGGGTTTAAACGCTGCTGGCTGCGATGTGCTATTCGCTGGAATGGCGCCTACACCAGCTTTACAATATGCTGTAAAAAGCCACAAATTTGACGGCGGAGTCATTGTAACCGCCTCTCACAACCCGCCAGAATACAACGGGATAAAAGTTGTATGGAATGATGGAATAGAAATTGCACGAGAAAAAGAAATAGAAATTGAAAATATATTCTTTAACCATAAGATTCGCTTTGCGAAGTGGGACAAAATCGGAGGCGTTCAAAACCTTACTGGGATTATTGAAGAATATGTGGAAGCCATAAAGGGGCATGTGGATATAACCAAAATAGCAAGCAAGCATTATCATGTTGTAGTTGACGCTGCAAACAGTGTTGCCGCGCTAGTGGTTCCAAAACTTCTTAGAGAACTTGGCTGTCGCGTCACAACCATAAACGCAAACATTGATGGAACATTCCCAGCTAGACCACCTGAACCGCGACCAGAAAACCTTAGAGATTTAGCCTCAACAGTCAAGGCTGTGAGTGCAGACTTGGGGGTTGCTTTTGATGGGGATGCTGACCGCTCAATATTTGTTGACGAAAAAGGAGAAATCCACTGGGGCGACAAAACATTCGCCCTAATCGAAAAACACTTTTTAATGCGGAACCCTGGCGAAAAAATTGTTTCACCTATAAGCTCATCAACCTTAGTAAAGGATATTGCAGACGCTTACGGCGGAGAAATAGTCTGGACAAAAGTTGGAAGCGTCATAGTCTCCCATACAATGAAAAAGTTGAATGCAAAGCTGGGCGGAGAGGAAAACGGCGGAATCTTTTACGGGCCGCACCAACCAGTTAGGGATGGTGCAATGGCCACAGCCCTAATTTTAAGCACAATGACTGAAACTAGCGAGAAACTTTCAAGTCTTCTTGCCGAACTGCCCAAATACTTTATCGAGAAGGGCAAGGTTGAATGTCCTGAAAATCTTAAGGAGAAAATTTTAGAAAAACTCGTCGAACAGACAAAGGGGCTAAACACAAACACCATTGACGGGGTCAAGATTTGGTTTGAAGATAAAAGCTCCATCCTCGTTAGACCAAGCGGAACAGAACCGCTTTACAGACTTTACGCGGAAGCGAAAACGAGGGAGAAGGCCCTAAGGCTTGTCCAAGATTTCAGTTTAAAACTTAAAAGGATAATCAGCAGCTTTAAAGTCTAAACCGTATACGTAGTTCTGCAGCTTGGAGAAACCCAAATGTTATCGACGAAGCCCGTAACAACCGAAACCTTGGGTAAACATGGTGAGGGGATAGTTAGTATAGTGGGTTGCGGTCGTTTAGGAATCCTTCATGCCTGTCTTTTTGCCGAGGCTGGTTTTAGGGTTACATGCGCTGACAGTGACCAAGCTGCTGTAGAGCGTATATTAAAGGGTCGAGTTCCGTTTTTAAGACACGAAGTTGAACCGATCCTTAGGAAAAGCTTGACGAATGGTAGGCTAAAGGCTACTAGTGATTTAAAAGCTGCAATAGCCCAAAGCAACGTCGTAATAGTCACAACGTGCGTCAATGTGAATAGCAAAGGTAAGGTGGATTATTCCCCTCTAGAAAAAGCTCTGAAGCTGGTAGGCTCAAGTCTTCACAGAGAAAATCTAGTCATCATTGTAAGCGTTGTTGGGGTAGGCGTAACAGAGAGGCTTCTTAAAGAGATTCTTGAAAACTCCTCAGGATTTAAGGCTGGTTCAGACTTTTATTTAGCTTATAGTCCAATTCTATTTCCAGAAGGGCAGACGCTTAAGGGAGTATCAAGTTGTAGGCGGATTGTTGCTGCACCAGACAAGATTAGTTTAGAGGCAGCGTTAAACGTTATAAAATCGGTAACAAAAGCAGATGTTATTCAAACTCAAGACGTGAAGGCAGCTGAAGCTGCCGTGCTTTTTGAAGCTACATTCCAAAACGTTAACTCTGCGCTGACTAACGAGTTTGCTTATCTCTGCGAGAAACTTGGCATAGATTACTCTTCAACGCGCAACCTTTTAGGCTCTTATGCTAACGTGTACTTGCCGCCCACATCGACAAATGATGCAACCAAAATATTGCTGGAGGAAGCTGAAAACCTTAACGTAAAACTCCGCATTTCAGAGACAACCATAGAATTAGATGATGAAATTTTAAGGCATGAAGTTGAGCTAATTCGAGACGCTCTTAAAAGCTGTGGAAAACCATTACGAAGAGCAAAAATCGCGCTGCTTGGGTTTTCCCAAACGCCAAACACAGCAGACGTCCCAAAGGATTCTGCAAAGAAAATTGTTAGCATGCTTGAGAATAAAGGGGCAAAATTAACACTTTACGACCCTTTTATAGTGGGGAAAATCTTAGCGGAGATAGAGCATGCACCTCTCAAAAAAAGTCTTATGGAAGCTGTGGAAGGCGCAGATTGCATGGTGATACTTGCAGCACACGAGCAACTTAAACGGCTTAATTTGAAGAAGCTTAAACTTTTGGCGAAAATGCCGGCGGCAATTGTGGACCTAGAAAGCGTCTTAGATCCCGCAAAAGTTGAGGCTGAAGGCTTTGTATATCGTGGTTTTGGAAGGGGGGTTTGGAAGAAATGAAAAAGCTCGGGGTCGCCGTCATTGGAACAGGTTTTTGGGGTAAAAACCACGCAAGAGTTTTCACCGAACTGGAAGAAACAGAGCTTCTTGCTGTTTGCGACATTAACGCTGAAAGGGCTAGAACTGTTGCCAAACAATTTGGCGTTAAAGCCTACTCGGATACCGCAAGAATGCTGAAGAGAAAGGATATAGAAGCTGTCAGCGTCTGCACTTGGTCAACAAACCTTGCAAAAGAGGCTTTAAAGGCGCTGAAGGCTGGAAAACACGTTTTGGTCGAGAAGCCTATGGCTGCCAACTCGAAACAAGCTGAAACTTTGCTGAAAAAAGCGGAAAAGGAAGGGCTACACCTTTCCGTTGGCTTTTTGATGCGTTTTATTCCGGGGCTTCAATTTATCAAAAAGGCTATTGAAAGCCAAGATATAGGCGAGCTTGTATGCGCCACGGCAAAGAGGGTTTCAGAATGGCCTGAAAGAATAGGAGACGTTGGAGTAGTGAAAGACTTGGCGATCCACGACATTGACGTTATGCGCTACTTGTTTAACGATGAGCCCGTGGCGGTTTACGCAAAAACCGGAAATATGAGGCATAAGAAGTTTGAGGATTACGCCCACATAATGCTAACTTTCGGGCGTGGAAAAAACGCCTTCATAGAGGCAAATTGGCTAACTCCTTACAAAACAAGAGTGTTAGTGGTTACTGGAAGCAGGGCTATAACAAAACTCGACTATATTACGCAAGAATTAACGATGGAGACGGCGGAAAAAACCGTTCAACCTAGAATTGCTTGGCAAGAACCTCTGAAACTTGAGCTTCAACACTTTGCAAGATGCATTTTAGAAAGAGAGAAACCGTTTATCACTGGCTTGGACGGCCTAAAAGCTCTAAAAATCGCCGAGGCTGCACTTAAATCCTCTAAAACTGGAAGACTTGTTAAACTTAAATAGGTTTATTTCCCTTTCAGGTTGAATGGTTTTCCGTCGTAGAGAATTTTCTCCGGGATTTTCTCCATCCATTTTTTAAGAAAGGGTAAATCCTCTTTTTCTTTGCGGAGTTTATCTGGAAGCATTTCTGGAATTTCATCGCGGATAGGGTACCATCTTAGGCATTTTGGACAAACAATTAAGCCTTCAACAATTTCGTCTTTTTCCTCGAAAACATGAAGCTCAAGCGGATGGTGTTTGTCGATGGGACACGCAAGGATGCCCATTAGTCTTCTTTTAAATTTTCATTCCTCCTCAACCAAAATTTTACGTTATTAATATAAAAGCATTTAATGATCCTTTTGGATTGATAAATATGCGTCATGGCTTGAACATGTTTTGATATCCAAAACAACTTGGTACCAGTTTGGGCCCGTAGTGCGAACAATCCTGCCATAGGGAATATCAAATTTTACCCCTAAATCTTCAAGTCTTTTCGAAATCTTCATTTTAGCCTTTTCAACAGCGTTTTCATTTTTACTGGCGTGTTCAAAGTCGTAATAATGTATCCACCCCTCTCGGTTTTTTAGGGCTATTAGGGCGTAGGGTAAATACTCAAAGGCTTTTTCTGGCAACGGCATCAATACTCTGTCGGCTACATTGCGCAGCATTTTTTGGATAATCCCTTTCGCGTCTCCAACTAATGGAATAACCTTTCCAAATGCTCTGTTTAACCTGACATTTTCCTTCATGTATTGAACGGCTATGGGGTTAATGTCTATTGAATAAATTTTTGCGGCGTTCGTATGTTTGGCAATTACTAGCGAGAAACACCCCACACCAGCAAACATGTTCACAATTGTTTCTCCCCCCTCAACAAGTTTGGCAATTCGCATCCTTTCGTAAAAAAGTCTAGGAGAAAAATAGCACTTATCCACGTCCACTGCAAATAGACATCCAGACTCTTTATGAATTGTTGTTGTTCTTTTTTCTCCAGCCACATGCTCCATTTTACGAAGTCTATAGTTTCCATGAACTGGACTTGTCTGTACCAAAACAGTTTTAACGTTTTTATGAACTTTCATAATGGTATTAGCGATAATTTGGCCATTCTGTCTGGATTTTTCTGTTAAGCGTATAATGGCTATATCACCAACAATATCGTAAGAATTGTAGATGTTAGACAATTCCTCAAGCGGAATAAATTCTGACAAGAGTGTTTTTAAGCGCTTTTTCATTGCTGTTCCTCGCTATGATATTTGTGATATGGGAAATGCTTAAAAGCGAAAACCCATCTGTAATGGGAGGGTATCGCGTTATGGAAAAAATAACAACCGGAATTGTTTACGAATGCCTTCGTTGTGGAGCAAAGGTTTCTATAGAGGAGCTTGAGCTTCGTGGCGGAGAAATAAAATGTACAGTGTGCGGCTACCGGGTTTTAAAAAAGATAAGACCGCCAGTTGTTAAGCGTGTCCAGGCGAAATAGTGTCTAGTGGCTATATTTTGAAGCATGGTGGCTTTCAAGCTTTAGTTTTTCCAAGGCTTATTCTAGAATAGTTCTTTTTCACCTATTTTGCGTAGGGCTCTTCCTCGAAGTTTTATTGCTGGTCCAACAACTTCTTCTGGCTGTCTTTCAGTTGTTTTCCTCTTAACTGTTTCTCCACATATCCCCCGAGGGAGGAGTCTTCTCTTTGTGCAGAGCGCGTAAGAGCAATTCGCCACATTGCAGATATCCTCGGTCCAGCGGCACCACACTTCGTTTCTGCGGTAAACTGCAGCATTTTTGCCACACTTGAAGAGTTCACAAGTGGGAGAACACATCTTTACCTGCGCCAATGTGGATACGACCTTTCCAATTATTCTAAAATTTTAGTTTTTTCACCGCATTCTCTTGTGATATTTTTTGTAACATTTTGATATAAAGTTTTCCCATAAAACTCAATATTTAAACTCTAACTTGAAACTTTACTCGATTTAAAACGTCTTCTTAAAATAACTTCGATTATTGCAACCAACATTGCTGTGGCAAGGATTAGGATGGTCATGGCAAACTGAGCTGAGTCAACCAGCAATCCTGCCAAAACAATATACTTCCCTATCTTAACTACAATCGGATTTGCATAATCCCTTTTCTCAGCAATATAAGTCGTAAGCATAGCTTCCGGCAGATCTTTACTTGTCAAATAAACTTTTATCATCAATGTTCCGCCGATTTCTCTAAAATTGGCGATGCCATCCACTCCTGTGATTCTTGAATGCATTTTTACTCCATTCCTTTTTAGGGTTACGTTGGCATTTGGAATTGGCTGCCCGAAATAGTCAACTACCTTTATGCATAATGGCAGGTTGTAAAGGATGCAACGAATGGGCAAGTTTACTGTTTCATTAAATAATTCGACGGTTTCCTCCTTCAGAAGTGTTCCATTCGAATAAACCCTTAGGTGGTATTTCCCAAAAATACAGTTCACTGTGGCATTACCGTAGTTGTCTGTAACTTCATTGTAACGTAGTCCTGCCATAGACTCTTGCAGTTCCACTAAGGCATTTTTTATCGGCTTTTCTTCCCAATCAGTTACACTGACACGTAAAAATCTCTCTGGACATAAGATCGTTATGTTGATCCATGCACATGGTTCTAGGTTGGCGAAAGTGGTTTCGTTAAAAATTCGGTCGTAGCGCGATGCATGCATTCTATAGAAAGCATTGAAGAGGAAGGAGTGTCTTTTTGCAGTTCCCGCGATGTCCGTCTGGAAAGAGACTGTTTCATTGGCTTTTTCCCTTCCATCGAGATCTGTTGTGAAGTTGTAATATAACCTTATGGACGCAAATGGTATTTTTATCGCGGGGTTTTGAGCGCTAACCACTGTTATGTTTAGGCTTGTAAGCTGACATGTGAAGTTTAATGTTTTGTTTTCGTTTTCCATGTTAAATTTTAGGATTTCGCCAACCTTGACTTTTTTATAGTAAGCTGTGGCGTTGTATTCGCCCCTTTCCAGTTGTTTGGTTGCAACGCCATTACTATCGCTTGAAACAATGTAGGTTTCGTTTGCCCACTTATCGTATATTTTTATTAAGGCGTTTGGTACTGGTTCACCAGCAAGGTTTCGTGGCACAATTTTCGTCTCAAAGCCTGGAACAGCAAATGTTTGGGTGTCATTTACCACTTTTACTTTTGGCATGATGACGATGTTATATTTCCCAACAACCATGTTTTTTGGTAAAATCCTGTTTGCATCGACAACTCCGTCTGTGACGTTCCATAAAAACTCATCAATTTTTTCGCCTTTTTCCGATTTTATTGTAATTGTGACTTTGTCATGTGATGAGTAACCAAAGGCCACAATCTTCATCGTGTCGTTTCTATGGTATTCTGCGAGGTCCGTTAACCCTACAAAAAACGTGTCAGACGCCAATGTTCCATTAAAGCTGACGGTGTATGTTCCAGTATAGTTTGTATGAGAATTCGGGATTCCTTCAAATGGGTACGTGACTGTAGCATTCCAGATTCCGGTGTTTGTCGTATTTGTAAGAGGCACTCGTACCTGATATGTTTCATTAACATGAGGTGTACGTACGGTTATGTTCGCAATATAGGGAGGATTGACTTTTCCTCCGGTTATGCTTATTGAAATGTTGATCTTTCCCCCTTGTTGTAATTGCCTTGGATAATTAGGCTTGCTAACTTTGAGGAAGTAGGCGGTTTCGATAATAAACCAGTCGGTTGCGTTAACGTTCGCTTCGACATCCCGTAAGGTTAACATATAATTTCCGCTAGGGAGTGCCGGAACTTTGAGAGAGGCGTTCACGTTATTTCCAGAAGCTGTTCCCTTAACTACAAGGGTGTTGCCAAACCAAATTTCATACCAACCGTTCGTTTTGTTTATTGTTCCAATAACGTTAATAGTATCTCCAACTTTTCCCTGTTTAGTTAGCGGCGAAATAGAAGTGATTTTCACATCGACGGCGTTTACACGCGGGGGAACATGTAAAGAAATTGTTAAAATTAACAATACTGTTAATGTGATCATGGCAATAGTTTTTTTCAAGTCATTACTCTCCGAATTTTCTAAGTTTATTGGGACGTGAAACATTTACTATGAGATGGAACATTTTAAACTTTACCTTCTGTAGGTAATCCATTTAAACAGTTTTTGTTAAAGGATGGTATATGCGGGGTTTCCTCCAATGATAAGTGAGATACTGTCTCTTGTTAAAAAGCATGAGAATTGGCGTGGGAAAAAATGCCTAAACCTAATTCCGTCAGAGAATGTTATGAGCCCGACGGTGCGTAGTCTCCTAAGTTCTGAGCTTGGTCATCGCTACACTGCCCGAGACCGCTTTTACATGGGTACAAGGTTTATGGATGAGATTGAGCAGTTTGGCGAGGAATTAGCGAAAGATGTTTTTGGAGCTGAAACTGCTGATTTGCGTCCACTTTCTGGACATGTTGCTGACATGATTTTTTTGGCTTGCTTCTCTAAGCTAGGTGATGTATTCATGTGTGTCTCGCCGGAAGATGGTGGCTACCCTGGATTATGGCATGACGGGTTAGCTGGGCTTTTAGGTTTAAGGGTGGTTCCATTCTCCTTTGCTAGGGATGCCATGAACATTAATGTTGAAAAAGCCAAAGAAACCATTACACATGCAAAGCCTAAGCTTTTGGTTTTCGGTGCAAGTCTCATAACGTTTCCTCATCCCGTTAAAGAGTTAGCTAGTATCGCCCGTGAACTTGGTGCGTGTGTGGGTTTTGACGGATCCCATGTTTTGGGGCTTATTGCTGGAAAACAATTTCAGGATCCTCTAAGAGAGGGCGCACATGCCTTATTTGGCTCTACACATAAGTCCTTTTTTGGTCCTCAAGGCGGCATAATTCTCGCTGATAAAGAGCATGGCGAAGCAATGAAGGCTAAGATTTATCCTAGGTTTGTGGATAACGCCCATTGGAACCGCATTGCGGCTTTAACGTTAGCCCTCGCCGAAATGAAAGAGTTTGGCAGAGATTATGCGGAACAAGTGATCCGCAATGCAAAAGCTTTAGCCAAAAACTTGTACGACTATAATTTTCCAGTTAAATGTCCGCACATAGGCTTTACTCAGTCTCACCAGGTTATACTTGACTTTGGAAATTATGAGCGGGGCAGAGAAATAGCCAAAAAACTTCAGCAATCAAACATAATTGTTGACCGTGTTATAAGGCTTGGGACATGCGAGGTTACAAGGCGTGGAATGAAAGAGGAGGAAATGGCGAAAATAGCCGAGCTTATCAAAAGTGCAGTTATGGACGGTGAAAATCCAGAAAAAATTAAGCGTAAGGTTGCCAAGCTGTGCTCAGAATTTCAAACAGTTGAATATTGTTTTAAGCCATGAAAAGGGCACTTTTTATAAAACCGTCCAAGTTTTTAAAATGAAAAAGCCCCTCTAACGGTGTCAGCTATGAGCCTTGTCCCAGAAACGCTGATTGAGGCTTTAAAGAAGCATAAATATCATATTGTCGGTAGGCATTCGGCTGTCAAAAGGTGCAGATGGCTATATGAAAGCCTTATCCATGATAGACCTTGTTATAAGCAGAAGTTTTACGGGATAAAATCTCACCAGTGCATCCAAATGACTCCAGCGCTTTTTTACTGCACACAAAGATGTCTTTTCTGCTGGAGAGCTCAGAGCGGAGATCTCCAAATCACATGGGGTGAAACCCAACTGCCAAAATGGGATAAACCGGAAGAAATTGTTGAGGAAAGCATAAAGGCACAGCTTGAAATTTTAAGTGGGTATAAGGGAAATCCCAAGGCGGATTCTCAAAAGTTTAAGGAGGCCCTTAGGCCGAGGCATGCGGCAATAAGCCTTACCGGCGAGCCAACTCTCTACGAGCCTATCGGGGAGCTTTTACATGCTTTTCACAGACGAAATTTCACCACTTTTCTGGTCTCCAACGGTACTGTTCCATCTGCATTGGCCGAATTAAATCACGAACCAACTCAGCTTTACATTTCTGTCTGCGCTCCAAATAGGGAAATTCACCGAAAAGTCTGTCGTCCCGTGTCAGCGGATGCTTGGGAGAGGCTTAACGAAACATTGGAGATCCTGCGCAGTTTCAGCTGCCCAACGGTGATTCGAATAACGGCTGTCCGTGGTTTGAACATGGAAAACGTTGAGGAATATGCCAAACTAATAGAGAAGGCTAACCCCACATACATCGAGCCTAAAGCCTACATGCACGTAGGTTTTTCGAGACTGCGACTGGGGTATCAAAGCATGCCAAGCCACAAAGAAATACGTGAATTTGCGTCACAGCTTGCAAACGCCACAAGCTACAATGTTATTGATGAGTCGGAAGAAAGTCGAGTAGTGTTGTTAAGCAGGCTTGAAAAGCCCATAAGATTTTCATCTGGTTAAGGCTTTCTATATTTATGGCAGGAGTAAAGGTTAAATAACTCGCTTTTTATTCATTGATGTTCAAAAATGGTTCCATTAGGGTGCAACCCATGGTTAGTGAGGGAAAAGGCAGATTATTCAGGCGAAAGGATGGCAAGTTCCTAATATACTTACCAAAGGACTTAGCTGAAGACAGCATGTTCCCCTTCAAGGGCTCAGACTCAATATTTGTTAAAGTAAGCTTCAAAATCGGAGACGACAAATTGCTCATTGAGCGATGGACAGAGCAAGAAAAGCAACTGCAGCAAAGTAGCTAAAAGCCTAAGACGCTTAAAATTTACCGCCTACTTTCCAAACTTTTTGGCAACAATAAAATAGCGGTCGCCTTATATTTTATGAGAAATGAGATAGAGTGTTAAGAATATGACACATTTGAAAACTGTTTTAAGGCAAATTAGAAGGGAGCTTAAAAGGAAAGAGAAGATTCGAGATAAAGCCCAAGCAGAAATGAGAAAACTGACTAGTATATCTAAACAAGCAATACTTTTTATTCACCAGAAAAAACTTAAAGAGGCAAGAAGACTCCTTGAAAAAGCTAGGGAGATAATTTCTGGGCTTAATGCAGTTGCCAAGGAGCATCCAGACATAATTCACAGCGGTTTATATGACATAGCCCTTCAGGAATATGCTGAAGCAAACATATTTCTCAAATTGATTGAAGAAGAACGCTTTGTCGCGCCCACGGAAATTAACGTACCTTCAATGGATTATGTTCTAGGTCTTGCAGATGTTATTGGCGAGTATAGGCGTTTGGCTTTAGATGCTCTACGGGAAGGTAACGCTGAGAAAAGTGAGCAGTGCCTAAAGGTCATGGATGAGATTTACACGGAGCTTATGGCCATGGATGAAGCCTACATGCTTGTTCCGGGACTAAGAAGAAAATGCGACGTTGCGAGAAAAATTATTGAAACCACGAGAGGTGACGTAACCCACGAGGTGCGAAGGCGATCTCTTGAAAAGTATATGAGGCGTTTTGAAAAGCTGGAAAGACGCTTTGAAGCCTTGAAAAAGGAAAATAAATGAATGAACCTAGCCAATTTAAAGCCGCACTTTTCGGTTGAGAAAGCTCATAAGGCGCAACTTCAACTTTCAAAACATATTATTTTTGAAGACAGGTTGCCAAAGGAAATCCGCTACGTGGCTGGTGTTGATGTTGCCTATGCTGGAACCTTAGCCATAAGCTCGGTTGTAATTCTAAATTATGATAGCTTGGACTTTGTTGAGGCTCAAACAGCCATTTGTAAAGTTGCTTTTCCCTACGTTCCGACGCTTCTTTCATTTAGAGAGTTACCACCTACGCTTAAGTGTATTAGGAAGTTGAAAACTCAGCTGGATGTTCTTTTGGTTGATGGACAAGGCTTTGCGCACCCATATCGATGTGGTTTTGCAAGTCATTTGGGCGTGGTTCTAAACAAGCCAACGGTAGGTGTTGCGAAGAGCAAGCTTGTTGGCGAAGTTGAGCCATTTGGCAATAGAGATTTTGCTTATCTATGGCATGAAGGCAAGGTTATTGGCGCAGCGTTAAGGGCCTCCGTTGGAAAAATTCTTTATGTGAGCGTTGGACATATGGTTTCGCTTGGAACAGCCATAAAAATTGTTAGGCATTGCACGCGTCATAGTGGCGTTCCAGAACCATTAAAAATGGCCCATGAAATTGCAACCCAAAAGCGAAACAAAATAGTCTCCAGACATTCTGATGAGTATAAAACATAATATACTCATTGAATGTAAAATAGCTGGATCGATAGGGCTGACTTTGGAAGTGTGAGATTTTGCTTAACCTAAAAATAAGAGCTTTAGCGGAAAAAATTCGCGACAAGGGTCTTCGTAAGAAAGTTATTGAACTTCTTGAGAATCCAGTTTTTGAGATCGGCGGCAAAGTCTTTTCTGGTTTACCGCTGGATGTTTCACCTGCCGGCTTATCTCATCATCATTGTTATCAAGGCGGCTATATGGAACATATCATTTCAGCGACAAACTTGGCCTTAGCGTTGTGCAATTCGATTGAGAAGGTTTATAATGGGAAAGTAAACCGCGACCTTGTTATAGCTGGTATTTTGCTTCACGATATTTTTAAGCCAGTAACTTATACTATGAATGAGAACGGGAATTACGTCACAACCGGTTTAGCTGACTACATGGATCACTTGTCCATTGTCATATCAGAGCTTGTTCGAAGGGGCTTCCCGCTGGAACTTATCCATGTGGTTTCCGCTCATCACGGAGAATACGGTCCAATAAGGCCTCACACTATTGAAGCTTTAATCTGTCACCTAGCGGATTTAATGGATTCACGATTAAACGGCGAGGTTCTAAATGCCGCAGCCTATTTGGTTAAAAAGGCAGTTGGCGAAGAGTTGCCGGGATTAACTTCAAAGGAAGCGTTCGAAATAATCCGTTCGAAGGCCGACGAAGGATGGGAAGGTGTGGCAAAAACTGTTGAAAAAATAAAAAAGGGTAGGGCTTCACGCAAAACTTAAAAATGCTGCTTATACGAACTTGATGTGATGCCTATGACGGAGATAACATTTGAAGAGTTTCAAAAACTGGATATGCGGGTAGGAAGGGTTTTGGAGGCAAACCAAATTCCGGGATCACGAAACCTCATAAGAATGATTGTTGACTTTGGAACAGAAAAGCGTCAAGCTGTTGCTGGGCTTTTGCAATGGTACAAGCCAGAGGACCTTGTGGGTAAGAAATATGCCTTCATCCTAAACTTACAGCGGAGAAAATTCATGGGCGTAGAATCTCAATGCATGATTTTGGCGGCTGAAGACGACAAGGGCAACGTTGTAGCATTGCAGCCAGAAAAAGACATAATGGAAGGGAGCAAAATCCATTAATGGTCAAGCTTCGAATAATTATTCTAGAAGTTTGATGATGGTGTCCGCCTTTTTATCATCTTCAGCCAGGTACGCTATCATCTCCGGGGTTAGGTCAAGCCATTTTGCGATTCCGGCGGCCATTTCCACATGGTTTTTGAAAATTATTCGCATATATGGGCAAACCTCTTTTGAGGCTCTCTGGGCGGATAAGTGACATTTACGCTTGATTTTGCGTCCTATCTCCAGCTGCATTGCCCGCTCTTCTTTAGACCTTGATAATGCTTGAATTCGTTCTGGAAAGCGGAAAGGTGTCCAACCAGAAGTTTTTGTGTTAACCCTTGCCATGGCTACACCAGCGGTCATAAAGTCGATTACGTAACGCACGAAACTCCAGTCTTGTGTTGTTCGTATTCTTCCACGGTAAACGTCAGCCATTGAAAGGGCATCCATCGCCCTAGCCAAATCATGGGGGTCTGTTAGGTGGGCTGGAACATTTTCGTATATCCATTCGAAGAGCATGTCGATGTCTACATCTGCCATGTTAACAGCGCGCTTCGCCCCCTCACAAGTCTTCCCATACAAAATCATTCGCAAAACCGTGAATATTGTTTCTTGCCGGTCTCGGAAGCCAAGCCACGCCACATCCACATATGTCAAGCGGTTCTTGCCCTGTGCCAATGCTTGGAGGTCTGTTACTGCCGAGCGGATGTCGCCTTCTGAGCGTTGGGCTATAAACTTTAAGGCGTTTTCTTCAGCGTCTATGCCCTCTTTCAAGCATATAGTCTTCAAATGTTTTAGGACTTCGGTTGCTGCGGGCTTTTTAAACTCTATTAGGAGGCAGTAGTTGCGGAGGTTAGCGAACCTTGGGTCAAAGGCATTGTTGGCAATAAGCACTATTGGGCATTGAGCCGTTTTTATTATGTCTGTTATGGCTTTAACTCCGCCCTTGTCAGCTGTTCCAGTTAAACCGTCTAACTCGTCGAATAGAATAATTCTCTTTGTGCCAAATAGTGAGCCGTACTGGGATGCGAGTCCAGCAAAGCGTTTTACGGCTTCTTCTGTCCTGTAGTCGCTGGCGTTTTTCTCCACCAACTCCATTCTAAAATCGTTTGCCAAGGCCTCTACAGTGACTGTTTTTCCAACACCTGGTGGACCATAAAGGAAGGCTGCCCTCTTTTTTGGGATTCCTCCATCCCATGATTTTACCCATTCAACAAACTTTTGTATAGCTTCCTTGTTTCCAACAACCTCTTTCAAGCTTTTCGGCTTATACTTAACAGTCCAAGGCTGATACAACGTTTACACCTTTTTCAAACCCTTAATTTCGTAGGCTGCCTCGACAAGTCTGGCTAATAATGCGCTTAATTGGACCTCTTCATCTGCGCCCTCAACAAGCCTATAATCGATTTCCCCCACGATGTCCGCCAATTTTATCTTCCATGGTTCTGGAATGTCTGCTCTGAAAATTTCCGTGTGGATTTGGCGGATTATGTCGCTTCCAGCCACACCATACTTCTGAATCATATCGCGGAGTTGCTTTCGCGCCTCAAGGAAGTTGCCCCTCATGGCGGTTTCAATTATCTTCTGCACGTCTGCCGGGTTAGCCCTTCCAGCAATTGAATAAACAATTTTGGCGTCTACAGGTTTACCCAGCGAAGCGGCGGCTTGCAACGTGTTAATTGCCCTTCGTAGGTCTCCGCCGCAAACCTCGTAGATAGCGTCTAAACCATCGTTTAGAAGTTTTACGCCTTCATTGTCAGCTATGTACCGCAGATACTTGTCGTGCTCCTCCCGTGGTAGATATGTGAAACGGAAGGGTGCACACCGCGACTGTATGGGCTCTATTATTTTACCGCTGTAGTTGGCACATAATATGAAGCGACACGTTTCTGTATAACGCTCCATAGTTCGCCTCAAGGCTTGCTGAGCGTCTGCGGTCATGTTGTCCGCTTCATCCAAAATCATTATTTTGAAAGGGACTTCGCCGATAGAGCGGATTCTTGCAAATGTTTTGACGGTTTCCCGCACAACGTCTATGCCCCTTTCGTCGCTGGCGTTTAACTCCATAATATGCTCCCTGTAAGCGTCACCATAAAGGTCCCTTGCTAAACAAAGAGCAGCTGTAGTCTTTCCAGTTCCAGGGGGTCCGGCGAAAATGCAGTGGGGAACATTTTTGGCTTTTACAAAACTTTTAAGCCGCTCCACTATCTCTTTCTGGTTCACCATCTCATCTAATGTTTTTGGCCTGTACTTTTCAGCCCACATCTCAAAACTCAATTAAAGGAGCCTCCTCTGCTTTCATATGAGATAGAAGCTAATAAATACTTTCAACACTCGCTTAAAACATTAGAAGGGAGGAATTGACAGCGCAGTGACCATTTTGAAAGAGTGTGAGGTTAGATACGCCCTAAAGCTTTCATTGCTTCGTAAATCCGTTTTACAGCCAAGATGTAGGTAGCGGTCCTTAAATTTAGCTGATGAGCCTTGGTGTGAACCCTAAAAGAGGTGTCTAGACAGTACTGTTTAGCGGTTTGGTAAACTTCTTTAAAAGCCGTTGTCATGACACGTTTTAATTTATCATCAACTTCTTCTTCCGTCCAATAATAGCCCATGCGATTTTGAACCCATTCGAAATAGCTGACAGTAACTCCGCCAGCGCTCGCCAAAACGTCGGGCAACACTATTACTCCTTTCTCCTGCAATATTTTGTCAGCCTCCGGTGTCGTTGGTCCATTTGCCAATTCAACCATGAGTTTCGCTTTAATCTTGTCCGCGTTTTCCTTTGTTATCTGGTTTTCTAACGCAGCCGGTACTAGTATATCACAGTCAATTGTGAGCGGATCTGTAGTGCTGATTTCTTTGCTGCCGGGAAAACCTTTAACGCTTCGAGTCTTTTCCTTGTGCTCTGCAAGTTTTAAAGGATGCATCCCATCAGGGTTATAGGCGCCGCCAACAGAGTCGCTGACGGCAACTATTTTACATCCAATTTCGTAAAGGTATTGAGCTATAGGTTGGGCGACGTTTCCATAACCTTGTATAGAAACACGAGCGCCCTTTAATGGTATGTCAAAAGTTTTTGCTGCTTCTATCGTTACAAAGAAGCCTCCACGTCCAGTTGCGGGTTCCCTCCCCACAGAGCCTCCTATGGACAGCGGTTTGGATGTTATGATTCCGGGTTCATATTTGCCCGTAATCTTGTAGTATTCGTCGGCGAACCATCCCATAATCTGGGCGTTTGTTCCCACGTCTGGCGCAGGTATGTCAATATCTGGACCGACAAATTTGGCTATCGCCGCAGCATATCCTCTTGTCAGTCTCTCCAACTCGTTTTGAGACATTTCTTTAGGATTGCATGTTATTCCGCCTTTCCCTCCACCGTAGGGTATCCCTACAACGGCATTTTTTATACTCATCCAAAATGCGAGCGATTTGACCTCATCTAAACAAACACTTGGATGATATCTTATTCCGCCTTTCGCTGGGCCTCTCGCAGTATTATGCTGGACTCTATACCCTGTGAAGGTTTTAACTTTCCCATTATCCATTTTTACAGGGATTGAAACAATTAAAACACGTTCAGGATTTGCTATTGCCTCAACGACATTACTTTCCAAGTTGAGTATGGCGCTGGCTTCCCTCAGCGGCTTCAAGGATTCCTCATACAAACTGCTTTCTTTTAGGACGGACATGATTTTTACCTTTACATTTGTAAAGAATACATACTCCGTTGAATTTCGTTATTAAACGTTGCGGTCAAACTTTCAGAGTATGAAAATTTCATTTGCTATTTCCAACCTGAAACGTTGCTGTAGATTCACAAATAAATTTGATTGAGTTTTCCTAACAACATTTTAGACCACACCTTTTATATCCTAACCGCAAAAGTAGAATAGCTGGAAAAGGGAGAAGCGCACGTTGCAAGACAGCATTGTCCACAAGATTAAGGTGTTAGACTTCATTTTTGAGAATTCCCCAGTCAAAGTTATAGCTAACCGAAACTGCCCAGAAATTAAGCTGGCAGGATTAACAGTCGGTCCCTTCGAGGAAGGAAGCGAGTATGAGATTTTATATTGGGTTGCAAAGGAGCTCGAAAAGTTCGGAGTTGTCCGCCTTAGAAATGAAGATATGCTTGATTCAGCTAAACTTTACAAAATTCACTGGAAAGAGCGAGTCCAAACAGCCGGGCAAATTTCAGAACTTCCAAGGGATTTTTATCCCAAACTTGGTAGATTCTTGAAGGGGCTAAAAGAACAGACTAGTAGGCATCCGGAGAAAATGCGGGAGTATGAGAAGGCGAAGCAGTTGGCACTGGACATTTTGAATTTGCGTTTAAAGAAAATTGTTTCTCTTGCCTCTGCGCCAGCTCAAACCGAGCATGTTTTAAGGAATCTCACAGCGGAAGAGAGGCTTCTTTACGAGCAAATTTATAAGCTTATCAATAAATGGAAGACTCAGCTGCTTGGACGTGAAGACCGGGGAGGCGGGAAAGAAGAATGATTGAAGAACTGGAAGTAATAGACCCGCAGGAACGCTTTCTAGAACTTTTCAAAACAGAGAAATACCGTCAAAGAATCTCCCAGTTGGCAGTTTCTGGAAAATCATCGCTTATAGTTGAATTTGAAGATATCCTCACATTCGACCATAAACTTGCTGACCAGCTTCTTGAAAAACCAGAGGAATACTTGAAGCACGCGGATAACGCTGCCCAAAACCAGCTAGCCATAGAGGCTCCAGAATACGCGGAGAAACAAAAGGTAACCGTCCGAATCGTTAGACTTTTGGAGTCGACGCCGCTGCGGAAGCTTGGTGCAGCCCACATCGGAAAGCTGGTGATGATTGAAGGCATAGTGGTGCGTTCAACACCAGTCCGCCCAATGGTACTGCGAGCAGCTTTCAAATGCAGGGGATGTGGAAACATAACATACGTGGACCAAACAGGCCCGTTTCTCAAGGCACCTTTTGCATGTGCTGACCCCTCATGTAGGCGGAAGGGACCCTTCGACTTTGTGCAAGAAGAATCAAATTTCATAGATTCACAAGACCTCCGCATACAGGAGCGCCCAGAAGACCTCCCGCCAGGGCAGCTTCCCCGCACATTACACGTTAAGCTTGTTGGAAGCGAAATTGTTGACGTTGCGAGACCCGGCGACCACGTCTCCATTGTTGGCATTGTTCGTGCCGCAGCCCCAACAATGCCTAGGGTTGGAAAACTCCGCACCTTCGTTTTACACTTAGACACAAACTCCATCGAGGTTTTGGGGAAAGAACCCGAAGCAGCCCTTCCCTCGCCTGAAGAGGAGAAAACGATCCTTGAACTCGCAAAGGACCCGTGGATACATAGGAAAATAATAAATTC
>CALJDG010000113.1 GCA_938023865.1 uncultured archaeon
CAGCAGCGGGATTGTGGCATCTATAATATTTGGTCCAATGTCTAGCTGGAGTTGGTCTTCCCTTTTGCCTAAGCTTTTTATGTACCCTCTTGTTATTGAGAATCTTGTTATGTTGCTGGTATAAGTTGGGCATAATCCAATGGTTTTTTCCAGATAGCTTAACGCCGCATTTTCATCCTCGCCTGAAAGGGTTACTTGGATCCAGCCTCGTGATGCGGCTTGGACACCTTCTATCTTAACCTTTAAGCCTTTTAAAGAGGACTTTAAATGTTCTTCAACATGTTTTAGTTGGTTGTCGTTGTAGATTTTTGAAGATAGTGTTATGGTAGGCATTTGCAGTCTCCGATCATCGTCAACATTTCTTCATGCAGTTTTCGTATTCGTGCAATTGCTGAGGGGGGCAATTCTTTGGAAAGTTTTTCTATGGTCTTTTCAATCGGAACCCTTTTTGAGCCCTCGATGAGTTTGTCTGCATAAGCAACAATTTTTTCTTCAATGGTTTGAGGAACGTAAACGTCTTTTGGCCATCCGAGGTTTTTTGCTTCTCGTTGAGCTATGCCGCCGCCTACATGCCTCTTAATTATTGAGATTACGGGTTCTGGTAAGCCTAGGCTTTTGGCTATTTGCACTCCAGCCACGGCGTGGTGGACGCTGTGGGTTTTTGCACGCCCGATATCATGGAGAAGAGCGCCTATTTCAACAAGTTCTAGGTTGACACTTATTCCCTTTTCTTTGCATGCTTTTGCGATTTCAACTGCAAGTTCTGTTACTGCTTCACAGTGTCTTATGATGTTTTCTGAGCAGCCGCTTTCCCGCAAAAGTTGTAGGGCTTGTTCTCTTGTCGGGAGCTTTTCACTCACCCAGCTCCTTCCTCAACTGTTCAACTTTCTCAGTTAAAACTTTGACTATTTTCTCATTATTGTAATGCATGAGTGGCTTACCACACGTCGGACACTTAAAAACCATCTCGATGGCTTCTTCGAAGGGTATCCGTTTGCATCCAGGGGTGTAACAGTAATAGAAGTCATGGTTCTTTTCGTATTCCAAGCGAATGTTTAGCTTCTCGAAGACTCTTCGTTTTTGGCTCAGTATGAAACCTTCCAGCTGATCCGGCTGAAGTTTCCAATGAAATATAAACCAGCCCGTTTTTGGATCTCTCGTCCGCCGTAAACTTACAAGTGAATGGTCATAAAGCTTGTAAAGAATTTTGCGTACATTGTTAAGCCTTATACCCGTCTTGTTTGCTATTTCATCGTCAGTTATTTCATCCGAATTCTTCAACATTTCAATTAGCTTTACAGCTTCTTCTTCACCAAGCGCCTCAGCAACCTTCATCAAGGCGGTGTCATCAATCGTTGATAACATAGTGACCCTTTTCAGCATCTAAGTTAAATTTCCTTCTCTACTATATATTTGCAAGTTTTAATTTAAATCTCTTTTCTGATTTCTGTTTCTAAACTAACCATTCTGACAACTTTCTTGCCTCTTTTTTGGGGAATAATCATAATTCTGGCATCCTTAAAATTCTTGGCGAGTTCCTTTCCTTCAAAAAATCTGTCTAGGAAAACTGCAAGGCTTGCGCATTCAGAGTGGGGCTGATTTCCAATTGCCACGTTAAAGTCTGAAATGTTTTCTGAGTAGAATTCTCCGGGAACTTTTTGGCTTCCAACAATGACCAAAATATCTTTGTCTAAAACTTTAATTCTTTGCAGAACATCGCTTGTTTCTATGTTTTCACCATAAACTGTTAAGTGAACAACAATTCCGCCATTCGCCTTCCATTCCTTAACCACTTTTTTCCAAGGGGTTCCCATCTCAAAATAAAATGGTCCACCCCAGTTTTTCACAACTTTTTCTATAGTTTCCTTTACTTTTACGTCTTCTATGTCGGAGAGTATAAATCCCGAGGCTCCAAGGGCTCTAGCGGCTAATGCCACATGGGTCGTTAGACGCAAATCTCTTTTTGGCCTATGCCCCCACCTTAAAACAAAAATTTTTGGCTGATTTTCAATGTTTGAAGCTGTCAATTTTTCCACCAAGCTCTTCAACGCGGCTTTTCACTTTCTCAGCAAACCATGGCACAGCTTCGAATGTTACATAGACAGTGTCGCCCTCATAACTTACTTCTTGGACATCTGTTCGGCTGAAAAGCCACGAAAGGAAGGACATAGCCTCGTTTGAAAGCGGCAGAGTGAAGGATGCCTGAACAAAGTTTCGCAACGTTTTGGCTATTATCTCCTTCAACTGGTTTAAGTTTAGCCCGTAAAGAGCTGATGTTAACACAGGCTTTGGCGCTTTATCTTGGAGTTTTTCAAATTTTTCTTGAATTTCAGTCTGTGATAGTAGGTCAATTTTGTTTAGGGCTGTTATTATTGGGATGCCAGAGGCTCCTATACGTTCTATTGTTTCTAGGCATACGGAAAGCTTCTTTTCAACAGTGGCTAGTGGTTCACTGATATCCACAACTAGCAGTATCAGGTCTGAATATATAGTTTCTTCCAGTGTTGAGCGGAAAGCCTCTATTAGCGTGAGTGGTAGACGGTCTATAAAACCGACGGTGTCCGTCAAAAGGAACTTTTTCCTTGAAAACTTTACAAGCCTCGTTGTCGTTGAGAGGGTGGTAAAGAGGGCGTCGTCAACAGGGACTTCCTCCTCTGTAAGCGCCGTGAACAATGAGCTTTTTCCAGCATTTGTGTATCCAGCCAAAGAAATTGAGGGAAAACCTAACTCAGCTCTCCTTTCACGGTGTAGCACTCGTTTCCTTCGAATTTTTCTAAGCTTTTCCATAATAGTTTGTATTTGCCTTTTGACAGTTTCATAGTACACGTCAACTTCGTATGCTCCAAGTCCCATGAAACCTGGCTGTTCTCCAAGTTTTGCAAGCCTCACCTTTTCCTTAGCCCTTGCCAACTCATATTTAAGTTTAGCCAGCTGGATTTGCAACTTGGCCTCTGTTGTCGTAGCCCTTCTTGCAAATATTTCAAGTATGAGCTGAAAACGGTCTATTACTTCTACACCAGTCTCCTTAGCAATGTTGTATGCTTGGACTGGTCTTAATGGATTGCCAAAAATTATTTTCTGTGCGCCAGTCTCCTTTATAAGCTCGGCGAGTTCCTTAATTTTTCCGTACCCTATTTGATAGCGGGGGTCTGGGGCTCTAATCTGTTCTATTTTGCCTACCACCGTATAGCTCGCTGACTCAGCTAGGCTTTTAAGCTCGTCAATTGTAGGCGACTCAAAGGATCTTCGGCGTTGTACAATTATAACTTTCGTTAAGCCTTCTCCTCCGCTTCGCCCTTATTCCTATCAAGTTGTACAAGGTCTCCCAAAGTGAGGCTGCGGCTTGGCTGTTTGGAAGTGACCGTCGCTGGGGCCTTCTCTTGTGATGTTGGTACCAAAAGCTTAATTCTTAATGCGTGTTCTAATTTGGCTGCTAGCTTATTATCTGGCTTAATTTTTCTCGTTTCTACTTTTTTGAGAACGGAAACTTTTTCATTTATTTTTTTGCCCAATTCTTCGTGGGTTAATCCTAATTTTTCCCTTGCTTGCCTTACCCTAATGTCATAGTCATCAACGAGTTCAAGGACATCTTCAAAAACTATCTGTGTTTTTCCAGCCACTTGCGTTTTTAATGTTTTGGATGGTGTTGCCTTCGGTTTAATCTTAAGCATGGGCGTCTGCTTGGTCTCCTCTTCCCAAATTATCGTGCCATGTCTTGAGCACTCACTGCAAACTGTAAGTTTTGCTCCTTCAATAAGGGCTTTTATAGGTTTACCATGAATCTTCCGTCCGCAAACTTCGCAACGCAATCTCTGCGGCTCTCCTTTTTAACTCTTTAATAGTTGATACTTGGTTATGTTTATAGTTGTCGAATTGCTAATTGGTCAAGTCTTAACGGTGGATTGCTTGGAAGACGCACTTCGGCGAATCAGAAGCGTTGCAGACTACCAGTTCGGGAAAGGTGTTGGCGAAGCGCTGTTTCTGCAAAACGTTGAAATAACCTACTCAAAGCGCACTGGCAGAATACGTTACGTCTTTCTAAATGGGAAGAGGCTTGCCACTATGCGCCCAATGGATGGACTTTTCTCATTGAGCCTTGAAGGAGCGAGGAGGATTGTTGAAAGTGGTGTTCTGGCTAAATGCATAGTCACCGTTAAAAATGATGTATCTAAATTTATTGCTGAAGGCGGGGACGTTTTCGCCGCACACGTTTTAGCGGCGGACGATGAAATTCGCCCAAAGGACGAAATAATTGTAGTAGATGAGAAAGGCGAAGTTTTAGCTGTTGGCAAAGCCGTATTGTCTGGGGAGGAGATGACCGCCTTCAAAGTTGGTGTAGCGGTCAAAGTAAGGCGTGGAAGTTTGGAGGAAAGTTAAGTATAAGAAGCATAACTTGTTAGTGTTTAATGGAGGCTAAAGATTGTTGATGCGTAGGCGAATAAGCCCCCGCGAAGCCAAACGCATGATGCAACGAATGGGCTTAAGCATGGACGCCATACCAGACGTTGAACAGGTCATTATAAAAACCAGCAGCAAAGAAATACTTATCGAGAATCCAGAGGTTGCGGTTGTTGACATTCAAGGACAGAAAATGTTTCAAGTGGCTGGTGGAAAAATAACAGAAAAGTCTGTTGAGCGAAAACTAACCATACCAGAGGAGGATGTGAGACTTGTTGCTGATCAAACTGGAAAAAGCCTTGAAGAGGCAAGAAAAGCGCTGGAAGAATGCGAGGGAGACTTAGCTAAGGCCATACTTCTACTTCAGTCGAAGATTTAATGCGATGCCATAAGCCTTCTCAGCGCATAGGGACAGCATAGAACTTCTTTTTCAGCATTCTCCAAGTGCATCATCAATTTTGCCTTAAGTAAAGCTAATGCTTCTTTATTCGTTGGACTTCTCTTACATAAAAGTCTCGGATTTTCAAAAAATATCTCCTAGTATTGAGAACCAGAGCTGCAATGATTTCTCCAGCTTTCTCCACTACATAACAATGCTTAGGCACCACCTTTAAGTGATCCATAGTATGCTCGTAGGCTATTCTGAAGCCCACTTCACAGTCATCGCTATAGTCTAGAGCAACGAAATTTGAAAGCGTCCTAAAGCGAATTTGAACATTATATAGGGTTCACTTTAATCGCCACCTTTAAATGGGCCTAAAAACTCCATGTTTCTTTTCAGAAAAGCTTTGCGAAAGCAAAAAAATACTTTAGCTAATTTAATTTGTTACTGAGAAATGAGGAGGCAACAGAATTCCAATCGTTTGATGTAGTTTCAGTGGGACACTTCTGTATAGACCTGATAAGTTTGCCGGGTAGACAGCGACCGTATGTTATTTTAGGCGGTTCCGTGACTTATGTTTCACTTTCAGCTAAACGTTTAGGCGCAAATGTTTCCGTAATTTCAAAGGTCGGCGAAGACTTCCCTCAAGCCTACTTGTGGTGGTTCAGCCAAGAGGGTATTGACGTCTCAAATGTGGCCAAAATTATGCAGGGAAAAACCACACGATTTAAGCTAAATTACAGCAAAGACATGTCGAACCGCATAATGCGGCTTGCCAGTAAAGCACCGCCAATACAAATTGTAGACTTGCCTGACGCTTTGCAAGCCAAAGCTGTTCATCTTAGTCCGATAGCCAACGAAATCCCATACGAGGTTGCCGAAAAACTCGCAAAATCTAGTGAAGTAGTATCCTTAGACCCTCAAGGGCTTGTTCGAGTTTTTAGTAAGAATGGGTTTGTGGCGAATGAGCCGTTAAAGGACAAGCGTATACTCGAACTCATTAATGTGTATAAGTCTTCGCAAGCTGAAATTGCAACCGTTACTGGTATGGTTGATTTGTCGTCAGCCATAAAGGCTATCCACGACTTCGGCGTGGAAATTGTTATAGTAACTATGGGCATGAAGGGCGCAGTGCTATCAATGGGTGGAGAAGTCTATGAAATTCCAGCGTACACGCCCAACAAGCTTGTAGACCCGACTGGTGCCGGAGACGCGTTTATTGGCGGTTTCTTGGCGGAATATGTTCGCGGCAAAGAGGCCCTGTGGTGTGCATGTGTAGGTTCCGCAGTAGCCTCAACGGTTGTTGAAGGTGTGGGACCAACATTCTTCGGCGATAGAAATGAGATTTACCGAAGGGCAAGCGTGTTGTACGAAAAAGGAATTAAGCATTAAAGTGCATTTTATTCTTTTAAAGCCCTAAAATGACATAAGCCAGTGTGAGGTTAAGCCTTTGGGACGCGTTGCAAAGGGCGTTAAATGCAGCGTTTCGGGATGCGGCAAAGAGGCTAAACGTTCCCTTTCGGCAGCCAAAGTTAGAATGGCTGGATTAATTATAGGTAGCAGCGAAAGACGCGCGTACCTATGCGAAAGCCACTACAAGGAATTTAAGAAGCGAACAAAGAAGGAGAGGAAAATTGAGCAGTGGCGGTATAAAGGCGTGTAAAAACCAGAGGGGATATGGGGGTTGAAATGAGGATACTGCAGCTTCACTCCAACTACATTGAATATAAGCCTATCCAGAAAGAAATCGCTATGGCAGAGGAAACAGATAAAGAAACAAAACGCTTAGAAGAAATCGTTGTTTTGTTCACGGCTGTAGAAGAAGGCGACGATGAAACAGTAGCCAGAAGAGCCATTGAAGAGGTTAAATCCTTTCTTGAAAAGCTGAAAGTAAACCGCATTCTAATATATCCCTACGCCCACCTCAGCAGCAACCTCGCCAAACCATCAGAGGCACTAAAAGTTGTAAAGGCTATGGAAGCTAATGCCAAAGCCGAAGGCATAGAAACACATCGTGCACCCTTCGGCTGGAACAAACAATTCACAATATCAATAAAAGGACATCCTCTTGCGGAGCAGTCCCGCGTTATATCATCAGCAAAGGAGGAGAAGGAAGCCGAAAAAGTTTCAGAAGCGCTTAAAGCCGAAGAAAAGCTAGAATCTTTCTGGTATATTCTCCAGCCTGACGGCAAAATGGTTCCGGTGGAAGAATTTGACTTTCGTGGACGTGAGAACCTTGAAAGGTTTGCTAAATATGAGATTTCAAAGGTTAGAGCTAGCCAACAGATGCCACCCCATGTGCCACTGATGAAACGGCTTGAAATAGCCGACTACGAAGCTGGAAGCGACCCTGGAAATATCCGCTGGTACCCAAAAGGTAGACTCATAAAATCACTCATAGAACAATATGTGACAGCCAAAGTTATAGAGTATGGCGCCATGGAAGTTGAAACCCCCGTCATGTACGATTTTAGTCATCCAAGCTTGGCAGACTATATAAACCGTTTTCCAGCGAGGCAGTACCTCCTAAAATCGGAGGATAAGGAGCTTTTCTTACGGTTCGCCGCGTGTTTCGGGCAGTTCTTGATGGTTCATGACACACAGTTTTCTTATAGGCATATGCCCCTAAAAGTTTACGAGCTAACCCGCTACAGTTTCAGAAGAGAAAAAAGCGGCGAGGTTGTAGGCCTAAGAAGGCTTAGGGCTTTCACGATGCCTGACTGTCACGCATTCTGCACAGACTTGGAACAAGCCAAGAAAGAGTTTGTTACAAGGTTTAAGCTTTGCATAGAAGTATTGGAGGGCATAGGCTTATCCAGAGGGGATTATGAGGCTGCAGTTCGCTTCACAAAAGACTTCTACGAAGAAAATAAAGACTTTATCGTAAAACTCGTCAAAATTTTCGGCAAACCAGTCCTTGTTGAAATGTGGAAAGAGCCCTTCTTCTATTTTAGGCTAAAGTGGGACTTCAACTTTGTCGACAACCAAGACAAGGCTGCAGCGCTGTCAACAGACCAGATAGACGTGGAAAACGCAAAAAGATACGAAATAACCTATGTTGACGAAAAGGGCGAAAAGCATCATCCGCTCATATTACACTGCTCTCCAAGCGGCGCTGTGGAACGCTGCATATACGCGCTTCTTGAAAAAGCTTACCAGCAACAACAAAAAGGCGAACCGCCAATGCTTCCAGTTTGGCTTTCACCGACACAAGTGCGCATAATCCCCATGTCAGACAAATACATCGAGCATTGTGAAAAGATTGCAGAAAAACTTGAAGCTAACCAAATCCGCGTTGACATCGACGACAGACCATTAACGCTGCAAAAACGCGTCAGAGGAGCCGAAATGGAATGGATACCCTACATAGTAGTTGCAGGACAAAAGGAAATAGAATCTGAAGTGCTTCCCGTCAGGGACAGAAAGGCTAAGCAAATACATAAAATGAAGCTTGAAGAACTTATAAGCGAAATCCAAAGCCACATGCGCGACAAACCATTCAAACCGCTTCCACTGCCAAAGCATGTTTCAAAAAGACCCCAATTCTACGGCTAAAGTATAATAAAAGTTAGCTGGAACTGCCAAAACATATATCAACCTTAAGGGAAAAGTTTCTGTTCTCTGCCAAGGGGAAAACAGTATTGGGTAAAGAGCTACTTGTCTATATAGATGGTGAATATTATCCAAAATCGCGAGCTAAAATTTCGGTTTATGACCATGGACTTTTATATGGTGATGGAGTTTTTGAAGGAATACGTGCATATAACGGCGTAGTATTCAAACTGAAAGAGCATATTGATAGGCTTTACCGCTCAGCCCACGCCGTAATGCTGCAGATCCCGGTGACAAAGGAGCAGATGATAAACATAGTTTTGGAAACCCTTCGCAAAAACAACCTAAAGGACGCTTACATACGCCTGGTGGTGACAAGAGGCGTGGGCGACCTTGGACTAGATCCAAGAAAATGCACAAAACCAACAGTAATTGTAATAACGGACACAATTACGCTTCATAAGAGCGAGGCTAAAGAAAAGGGCATAACCGCAATGCTAACATGGGTAAAAAGAGATCCTGTAGACGCAACAAGCCACGAAATTAAATCACTAAACTACTTAAACAGCATTCTCGCCAAAATAGAGGCAAATATAAGCGGCGTAGACGAAGCCATATGCCTAGACAAAAACGGCTTCGTTTGCGAAGGCGTAGCCGAAAACATATTCATAGTAAATAATGGGCGAATATATACGCCACCCAGCTACACCGGAGCTTTACCAGGAATAACGGCTGAAGCAGTAAAAGAACTAGCCAAAAACCTCGGATACGAAGTAATAGAAAAAAACATAACACCATACGAACTATTCACAGCAGACGAAGCATTCTTCACTGGAACAGCAGCGGAAATAATTCCTGTTAGGGAGATAAATAAGAGGCAGATAGGAAACGGAAAGCCTGGTCCAATTACAAAAAGGCTTATGGAAGAGTTCTCAAAGCTGGTTCAAGACCCAAAACACGGAGTGCCGATTTATCAATAGCTAACATCTCAGCCCACTCTTTTTCATGAAGCTTTCCAGCAGATTGAAAGCCTCTTCCAGGATTTCAGTGGAAGGCAAGAAAACACCTCTGACATGACTTGCACCATAAACTGGGCAGAAACCAGAACCGTGCACAAAGAGCACGCCAGTTTCTTTTAATAGGTCCAGCACAAATTCAAGATCAGTCTTCCACCTTGAACCAACACCATGGATCTTCGGGAAGACATAAAATGCTGCTTCTGGTTTCGTGCAACTTATTCCCTCGATTTCATTAAGCCTTTTCCATGCATAATTCCTTCTAGCCCTAAGCTTTGAAATCATCTCTCTAATATGATCCTGAGGACCTTTTAATGCGGCAACACCAGCCTTCTGCACAGGGGTGTTTGCACAAATCCTTATCCTTGCCTCCTTCTCAACGCATTCCTTTAACTCTTTAAGCTCGCCCTCCGGACTATAAAAGTACATGTAGCCAAGCCTCCAACCCGTCATCAAATAGGCTTTTGAAAAGCCGTTCATCCCTATCACCGGGACATCTTTGGCAAGACTTGCGGTGCTGACAAATTTTTTCTCGAAAACAAGCTGGTCGTAAATCTCGTCGGATATAACCGGAATGCCATGCTCAGCGGCTAGATTCGAAATTTGCCTCAAAGTTTTTTCATCGTAGAGGGCACCACATGGATTGTTGGGATTAATAATAACAATTGCGCGGGTCTTACTCGAAATTTTTCTTTCCAAATCTTTTACGTTTGGCTGCCAGCCTTGCTCTTCAACGGTTTCGTAGGTGACGGGCTTCCCGCCAAAAAATCTTGTATATGAAATGTAGGGCGGATAAGTTGGACCTGGAAGAAGGATCTCGTCTCCTACATCAACAAGGGCAGCCATAATCATTTGAATGCCTTCCGAAATTCCAGACGTCACAATAACATCGTCGGCTGAAATATCCACACCATTCAATCGCTTTTCCTTCTCACTGATGGCTTCTCTGAGTTCAGGTAAACCTTCAGAAGCGGAGTAAGCGTTAGCCCCGCTTTTAACGGCTTCAAATAAAGCTTGCTTAATATGCTCAGGAGTATCAAAATCAAAGGCCACAGGATCTCCAATGTTCAAGTAATAAATTTTCCTGCCGGCCCTTGCA
>CALJDG010000114.1 GCA_938023865.1 uncultured archaeon
TTCATACCACTGTGCAACAAAGGGGGTTAGGGCAACACCTGTATCTCCCAAGAACACTTTGTTGAACTCTTCCACCATTCTTGTAGCAAGGGCCCTCATCTGGGCGGCCAAATGAAACCTTCTTCTCTGTTCCCATAAAACCTCGAAGGGGTCTGTCTTTTCCGTTTTAAACGACAATATTGCCCCAATTAGGGAGAGACAATTTTCAACCGAAAAGATTTCCTTTTGCTGTTCTTCGGGGAAATTCTTAGCTAAGAAAGCCAGATCCTTCAATGCCTTCTTTGCAGATTCCCTAATCCTATAGTCCCACTGACGCCTCTCATTGCTTGAGCATTTCATCCGTTTCTTTTCTACATACTCCCGCTGCTTCGGCGTCAGAAATCCTCGATAGCGTGATTCTCTATTGCTTTTCTTCAAGTGTTATCACCTAATGTTTGCAATATTGCCAACGCTATCTTTAATATAGACAACTATATAAGATTTGTGCAAGATTAACACGAGGTTCATGCATGGTTAAGTTCGTCCAAAAACTTGACCGAAATAACAAGATCTATATTGCCAAACCGCTACGCCAAGCCGGTTTGGTCAACACCATAGAAATTCTACCAGACGCCAAGGCAGCAGTTATCTACAAGGCAGGCACAAAAACCGAGGACATCATCGAATCCTTGCGCATCATCATGGCAGACTTGAGACATCGGGCTAAGGCAGAGGCTAAAAAATGAATGAGGAAGATTTGAGATTAATCAAGCAAATAGTCAAAGAATCAGTCTACGAAATTTTGGAGACAGAATTCTACGATGCTTTTTTCGGTATGTTAAATGCTTTCGAGGCTGGAATAACCAGCTTTAAACAGCAGCTTGGAGCTGAGAAGGGAATTATAGCGGTTAAAGAGGAGACTTTTACATGTCTCCAGTTTAAGACACAACATGGCAACACAATCGGAGACTTTGAAGTGGCCTCTAAGGATAGCAATGAGGACGTTCAATGGCACCACGCCTTCAACATTCTCAAAAACTCTAACGCCACAATAAACAAACGTTACCATGAAGAAGGCTACCAGCACAGCTACTGGCTGTTTGGAGAGAAAATCTACAGGCAAAAACTGGAGCAAAAACCTTAGGAGTTTTCAATCATGGCTGTCGTCGAAGTGTTAAATAGATTCTTTGTCAACAGGATAGACTGTTACTGCGTGCAATCGCGACAGGGCAGTTACTTAAAGGTAGATGAGCCATTAACGGCTGATATTTTAGAGCGACATTTGCTTGGCGAGATAACAGTTGGCAGCTATCAACTGGATAACGACAGCTTTGTCAAATGGCTTTGCTTCGATTTTGATCCAGAAAAGCTTTCAGATCCAAAAGAAGCTTCACAGAAAATTCTAAAAGTCTGCTTTGAGAGGCAAATAGAATCTGACGGTGTTGAAAGACCGAGAATTTGGCCCCACAGTGTTCTGCTTGAGGCAAGCCGCCATCCAGATGCGTCTTACCACATTTGGATTCTTTTTATGCTTAAAGTTCCAGCGCAAGTTGCTCGTTGGCTTGGCCTCCGCCTCTTGGAGATTGCTGGCTTAAACCCCAAAAAGGTGGAGGTTTTCCCAAAGCAGATAGAATTAACAGAAGAGAGGCCGTATGGAAATTTTGTTAAACTACCTTTGGGGAAACATCAAGTCGCCAACAAGTGGAGCCGCCTTTTGGATTCTGCAACCTTTGAGCCCTTGCCAAATGAGGTTCTAAACAAAGTGGTGGGGATTAGCTTCTGCGAGGCAGACTTGGCTGAAATAATGAGTTTTGAAGAGAAAAAACATGTTCAAACATCGTTTGCCCTGCCTAAAGACTATAAACCGTTAAGAAGCAGCCAGGAAGAGCGAATAGCAAGGTTTTTGGCGAAGTATTGGCGGTGCGGTTTTCGGAACAGGTTGGAAATGGCCTTTCTCGGATGGGCGGTTAAAAGAGGCATAGCATACCAGTCTGCACGTCGTATAGTCCAAAAAGTGGTGGAGCTGACATGCGACGAGGAAGCTGCAGCTCGGTTGCACTTGGTTGATTACCATTACAAAAACAGGCGGAAGATGGCTTCGCGTCTTCTCGGTGTATCTGGGTTGAAAGAGGTTGTCAGGGAGGCTTTGGCTTGAACCTGTCTGAAGAACTTGAGGAAATTGAAGATCAAGCAAGAATGGAGAAGCTGCGGCAAGCCCCGCACATTTTGCATCCAGCCGGGGGATTAACTGAAAATTTTGTTTACGAACCAATTGGCGTTGGAGAATACATCTACAAAACAAGAAATGGGAAAAAGGGAGTAGCTCCGTTACAGGTGGAGTTTGAAGACGAAGAGAACCAAAAGAAGCCTCACTGGTTTCTCGAAGTTGAAGGCGAATGCCACTATTTCATGAAGAAGCCTCCGAAAGAATGGCTTTTCAACATGCCTAACAGAGAAACGGTTGACGAATGGGTTAAGGGTGAAAAGCCATGCCTTTCACTGGAGAAAATCTGGAATCTAAACGGAGTTTATCTCAGAACCTTTCTTGACTTCCCACACGAATACGAGTTCAGCGTGACATTGCTTTTCATTCAACAAAGCTGGCTGGTTGAGCTTCTCCCAGTTGTGTTCTACCTGGGAGTGAAAGGGGAGTTCGGTGGCGGAAAAACCGTTACGGGCGAAGCGGTCACGTTTGTCTGCAGGCATGGCTACTTAACCGGAAATTTAAGCGCGCCCTTTGTTGCGAGAGCCATTCAAGAGCAGAAAATAACATTGATGGTTGATGAGTTGGATAGCGTTGCTGGATCTAAAGACTCAGATTTAAACAGCATCTTTCGACAAGGCTACAGGAGGGGTTTGAAGTACAGCCGAGTTAACCCGGACACTTTAGAAACTGAAAGCTACCTTATCTTCGGATCTAAACTCTTCACTGTTCACTCGGAAATAGAAGAGGCCCTCCAAACGAGAACAATCCCGATCCATGTTAGGGAAACTGCGAAACCCGAATATCCCATAGTGAATCTGGATAAAGACTCGTTTTCAAGGCTGGTTTACACAGAAAACTTCCTTTGGTACATGGATAACATTTTGGATTTCAGAGACAACGAGATGCATGTTATTAACGGGCTAAATGACTTGTCGGTTGACATGGTTGACATAGTTGACCTAAAAATTAGCGACTTGAAAGCAGACGAACAAGCGACGAAAATTAGGGATACATTGTTTTCTAAGAAAAAGTCCTTCGTAAAAGAGGGTCAACTTAGTCAACTGTGTCAACTTGCCGGACGAAACGTAGAGCTCATGTACCAGTGTTTTGTACTTTCTAACATAATTAAAGTCAAATGCGATGATGACATTGTAAGAACTTTTCAGCAGAAAATCATTGAGGAAGAAGAAAGAACAGAGTTAGGCTATCTTGGCATGTTGAAAGAAGTGTTAGCAAACCTTTGGAGTGAGAAACATACGGAGCCAACGTACATAACGGAGGATGGCCTTGTCAAAGTAAGCAACAAAGAAATCTACGACAAATACAATGAGCGCCTGAAGAAGGAGTATGGGCAGGGAGTTTCACCGTCGAAATTTAAAGAGTTCATGTTGGAGTTTGGTTTTACCGACGCATTGAACAGAACAAAACTGAAGGTTCCCTTACCTGAAGACCCAGAACCGAAGTCTCGACTTTGCAACATTTTTACGGATCGCGTTTTGCGGAAGCTGGGGATTCAAAGCGAAAATAAAGAGAACGAATCCACCCGCACTTCTACGGTACCAATTATGGTTTCTGTCAGAGATTGGTGTCGAGCATATAGAAACGAACGCAGCGAGATAAGCCTTGAAGATTTAGCCAAGTTCATTAAAGAAGAGCTGCAAGAGGAGCCCCAACGCGTTATCAGAGAAGCTTTTGACCAAGCGATTTTGATGCCGAGCCCAACCTTTGGCAAAGCGGTGGTTGTATGAACGTGCCGAAACAAGCCAGCTTGATCAAATACGGTGTTGCTTCAACCGCCATAACAATGTCCAGCAAAACCGAGATAGCAGAGACGCCTAAGCTGACCGCCGTTATCATTAAACTTGAACCTGCGAATAATGGATGTTGCAGTCTCTGCAACCGCCGGGCTACGCTATGCTTCTGTCTTGAAGACTTCAACAGCGAAGGAGACATGGTCCTTTGGGGTGAAATCTGCGAACACTACAAAGAAGCGTGGGAGAAAAGGAGCAACAACGAAGCATGAAAGTATACGTTCTCTGCAAACACCATAAAAACTGCCGCTTTAAACAGATTGGAAAGCGCGGCAGGTTATGGTATCCCCTATGCACTTTTAAAGGCACATGCAACCAACAACTAAAGGTTTACAAAAACACCTTACCAAGGCTTGACGGTGAACGCACAGCCGTGACTGCAACGCTCAGCAACGGGCTTGTCGTCGGAGGCTTACACGAGGACGATTTTGAATGGGCAACTCAGCGGTATGAGGAAATAGGCTATGTCCTGGTCGCTTTCATCTTAGACTGTGACGGCTACCACTGGAAAGCAGTATACGTCAAGGCTGACCAGCTTGAAAAAGAGGAGGGGAGGGGGTCTACCCGTCTCTGTGTCTGTCCATGAGGGTGAAGACGCACAATGACGCTGTTTAAGGAGAAGTCAAGCAGAATTTTTATGGATACAAAATGGCTTCAACCGTTATCTGATCCGCCGAGCGGTAAACCTCTTTGCAGGGATACATCCCTGAAGCTTATGGCTGATTTCCTCTCAGACGTTTTCACAACTGGTCAAGCACGAAACCTCTTCATTTTCGGCAAGCCTGGAACAGGAAAAACAGTTTGTGTTCAATACTTGCTAAGCGAAATCAACAAGTATGCAAAGGAAACAAAGGCTCCCATATCAGCAGTGTATGTTAACGCTGGCAGGACAAGGACGCCATATTATACAATGCTTGAAATCGTTAAGGGTTCAGGCTTGAAAGTGCCTGACGCGGGATGGCAGATGTTCCGCCTAAAAATGGCTTTTGAAAACACACTAAGGGATAAGGCTGTTGTCATAGCGATAGACGAGGTTGACGCGATACTGGCTAAGGAGAAGGAGCCGCTCGTCTATTACCTGAACCGCCAGCCAAAAACAACCCTAATCCTCATAAGCAACAGAATAGAAGATGCCACACAGCTTCCGGAAAGAGCCCTAAGCACACTCCAACCCAAACTTATCAGCCTCGACCCATACAAGCCCGAAGAGATAAAGGAAATTCTGCTTGACCGTGTGAAACACACCTTCCATTCGGACGTTTTGCCAGATAATTTGCTTGGTGAGATAGCGAGAATAACGTCAGAGGCTGGCGATTTAAGACTGGGCTTCTCCATACTGCTCTCCGCGGGCTACTCGGCTGAAAAGGCTGGAAAAGCGAGGATAGAGGAAGAGGACGTCAAATCAGCCATTAAGGGCGAGTCAAAGCTTGACATTCTTAAGAAGATGGAAGCCCTCAGAGAGCAACTCCAAAAGCTAAGAAAAGGCTGAGGTGAAAACATATGGCTGAAGCTGAGGCTGGGAAATCGATTTCCACGTATACGCTTCCAAACTCAGACGCATGCTTAATAGAAAGCGGCTCGAAAAAGAGTTCGGCTGGTGATGAGAACAAGACTAACGCTGAGTTGAATGGAGGAATCAGCGATGCCCAGCCTCAGCTAAGCTGCCCAAGATGTGGCTCCACAAAACTTTACAAAGATGGCTTGCGCTACCTGAAGATGGGTTCAAGCGTTCAGCGTTGGTTATGCCGTAACTGTGGATACCGCTTCAGCGAAACAAATCCAAATAAGCCAAACAAGTTTCAACATGCTCAGAAAATTCAGAGGCAGATTTTAAATTCGTCAGACGCCTTACTTTTTAATTGCCAAGGGAGCTGTGAGGCGTTAAGCGGAGCGCCCACTGGCCAGCATAGGCTGGTGCAAACCTTGGTCGAAGTGGAATCCCGAATTGGAGAGGCTCAGCGGGAGGGCACAAGGCCAGACGCAGCCACCATCAAGGGTAAGGTTCTTGAATTTGCTTGGTATCTTAAGAAGAAGGGGCGAAAGCAGACAACGATTAAGACGTATATCAGTTATCTCAACACTTTAATAGAAAATGGGGTTAATGCAGAGAACCCAGAAGCTGTTAAAGACTTTCTGGCCACAGCGCCATGGAAAGACGCAAGCAAACACACATTTTGCCACCTATACACAACATTTCTTAAATTCCTCGGTAAACAATGGGAGCAGCCATCATATTATCCAACCAGAAAATTACCATTCATACCAACTGAAGATGAAATAGACCAATTCGTAGCGGCAAGCGGAAAAAAGCTTGCAGCAGCATTACAAATTGCAAAAGAAACAGCCATGCGAGTAGGAGAAATAGCAAAACTCAAATGGACAGACATAGACTTCGAAAAGGGAATAATATTCTGCAACAGTCCAGAGAAAAACTGCGAACCAGGAGTCTACAAAATTAGCCAAAAACTAATCTCAATGTTAAACATGCTCCCCAGAGAACGTGAATATATTTTCGGTCCCAGCCCGAGAAATCTGAAGACGCTAATGTATTATACACGCAAAAAAATCTTACGAAAACTTTGTGAGACAAGACTCGCCTCAATAGGCTTCCACACGCTGAGACACTGGAAGGCAACAAAACTTTACCATGAGACAAAAAACCCACTACTTGTCAAAGAATTTCTACGTCATAGAAACCTTGACTCAACGCTGATCTATATCCAACTTGAAAAATCATTATACCAAGATAGGAACGATAACTTCATAGTTATGGCAACTAAAAACCCCGAAGAAATTAAAGCATTATTGGAGGTAGGTTTCGACTACGTTTGCCAAAAAGATGACTTGGTTTTTCTACGCAAACGCAAATGAAAAATTTAGATTATACCCTCAGAAATATGACTTAAATCGTAATATAGGTTAAATCTTTTAAGTAGAATAGCCTATATCAGAATTGGTTGGATGGAGGTTTAAATGGCTGGGAGTGGAGAAGAGGAGAAGATTAGGCGCATATTGACGGATCCGAGGCTTTCAGCGATTAAGGCTATGTTGGAGAAGGACCACGCTATTGACTGTATTTTCCTGCTTTATATGGGAAGGGGGAAGTGGAAGGAGGCTAAGGAGTTTATGCGGGCCAATGGTTTGACGCTTAGCGATGGCACTTTTAGGGCTAGGATGATTGAGATTGAAGAGCTTGGCTTGGCTAAGAGCGAGCGATTAGATCCTTTGAAGAAAAAGTATGAGAAGACGGCTTTCGGCGATAAAGTGGCGAGGCTACTTTTAGAGTTCTTTGATAAGCTCGGCGTTTAGACTTTAAGCTTCTCCTCTTTTGATATGCTTAATCTATCTAGCATGTTCGATTTGAGATTTGATATTTACGAGAAGTGTTCCGTGTTTGGTCACTTCTATTTTATTCTAATTTTATATGTAATCTTAGGAATTAGCTGTTTAGTTTCATATTGTCAATTTTGTTGTTGACGGTCGACTGCAAAATTTATAGCTTCTCTAGAATTTGCTGTTTTTAGTTTATTGGCTTCAGGTGCACCAACAATGTTCTCTATCAACACGGTTATGAGGGCATTTTTGTTGTTTTGTTTTACAAACACAAAATATGGTGTATTAAGTCGTAAGATTTAAATTCTAAAAATCCACTAAAATATGCGATAACAAAAAAGGGGGGATCAGAAAGAGAATGAAAATGCTGAAAAGTAAAAAAGCCCTAAGCCCAGTGGTAGCGGCAATCATACTAATAGCTGTAACGGTAGCAGTTAGCCTAGCTGTAGCCATATGGATGGGAGCACTCACAGGAGGGTTCATGAGCAGCGGTGAAAGAGTAAAATTAGGAACGCCCTATGATTGGCAAGCAAAAAGCGTCAAAGTCTACGTCGTTAACGATGGTGGATCAACCGTCAGGATTGTTGCCGCACGCGTAATAGGAGGAAAAAGCGACGAGCTTATTGACGAGCACGTTTCTTTCGAGAGCCCTTACGCAATTCCACCTAAAGAGGGAATGGAAATAACAGTAAATATACAGGGCACTTTCGTTTCTGGTTATGAGTATACCATAAAATTGATTACAAGCGCAAACAATGAATTTTCAACGCACGGCGTGAAACCATAATGCTGGTGTTCACTTAAAAGCACGTTGGGACAGGGGGTAGGGTGCCAATTTTCCAAATTTCCTTTATTCCATTGTTTCCCCGTTGGAGGTGTATAGTCTATGGTGGTTGAAATAAAAGAGTATGCTTCGGCCGAAGAATTAGCCGAAACCTTGGAGAAACAGATCGCAGACACTAAAAGCACTTTAGGCGAGTACCTGCGCCGCCTTGATGATATTAGATCATTGGCTGAAAAATCAAAGAAAATTCGAGAGGTAGTCATGAAGCTTGCTGGAAAAAAGGAGTTTGCCGAAAGTCTTGGCGAAATCACCGTAGGCGCCTTAAGCATAGTTTTGGATGCGAATCCATTCCATGAGTTGACCGCCATTGAACAAGTGGTGCGTAGCTATCAAGAGCGGCTCCTGGTTCTTCAGAAGGCACGTGAAGCCCTTAAATGGCTTGACCAATTAGGCGACACTGAAGGACTAAAATACGTTGTTGTCGAAAACGATGGTGTACCACAGAGAATTCTATTCAAAATAACGTAGTTTTTCCTCCTTTTTACGTTGTGGGAAACATGACAGAAAATGACCTGCACATTATCACGTTGCAAAATACATTAAATGAAATGTTAAATACGTGCAAAGACATACGACACGCATTTATTTTTAATACCACAGGCAAAATAGTTGTAAAAGACCAGGAAACTAAAGATGAAGCTATAATCCGAGCTCGTGACTCTCTCAACAATATAGCGGGTAAGGCTGAAACAATAGGAGGAATTGAAGCTGTAACTCTAAAGTGTAGCGGCGGCACAATGATACTTCACAGTTTTGGCGAACACTATTTCGTCGCAATTACCACCAGAAAGGCGGATTTAAACTACATAAAAACATTAACCCGCATTATAATTTCAACAGTCCTTCAGGTAATAGAAAAAGTCAGCCCTACCCCCATCAAAAACACATCCTCAGAGCTGCTTCGACCACAACCGCGTGAGACTCAAAAAGAAACTCAAGTAGTTAAACTACAAGCTTTAGAAAAACCAGAAAAAGAACAACTGTCAGAATTTGAAACAACATCTGAGTCTATTGCGATACAACTCATCGTCGAGAATGTCGAAGGTTTATTAGCAAAAGGGCCCTTGGCACATTCCGATACTGTACGCATAGACAAAGAAACTCTAGCTGGATGGAAAAACATGCTCGATGGAAAAGAAATAGAATATGTCGAAATCGAAGCACTTAACGGGAAAACAGCAAAATGTAAGGTTAAACCAATAAAAGATTCAAAATACCTCGGCAAGGGGATGGTGCAAATACCCAAAAAAACCCAACTTATTCTAGAAACAAAGAAGGGTGAACCTGTAAAAGTTAGACCTTTAATAGATTAAGAGGGGCGTTTTAATGACAAGGAAAAAGAAAAGCCAGACAGCTGCAACAACTGAAACAGCCCAACCAATAGCCATAGAAACAGCCACAACAGTAGACCTAAAAACACGCCTAGAAGAGATTATGGGCTGTGACGGCGTCATAGGTTATATAATGCGGAACACTAAATCGGCAACAATAGACCTTAATGACCCAACAAAACTTATAGAATACGCCGTCCTCTCCTCATCAGCCCTTGACGCTGCAAAAGAACTTTCAGAACTTTTCAGCCTAGGCAACTTCGAAAACATTCTCGTAGAAGGAAGAGAAGTCAAAATCCTCTCCCTAACAGTTGGCGAAAACAGAATAAGCATATTCCTCGAGAAAAACGCAGATACAGAAAAACTCCTCAAAAAACTACAATTTTAAAAGGGCTTAGGGACACAATCCCTCTTTTCCAAGCTTACTTCTTATTTTTCAGAACGCTTAAATTTGTCTCTGCAACTTATTCTCTTGGAGAAGGGACTTTCTTAAGCCCTCCGAAAAGGGAGGGAACATTTATTGAACATGCGGGAAACAAACAAGAAGCGCAGCAACAAACATCGAGGAAGCTTAGACATAATCGCAGACATCCTAGAAGCCTCAAAGGGAAAAACAAAGAAAACATATCTCATGTACCGCTGCAACCTAAGCTTCAAACAACTAGAAAACTACTTAAGCCTTCTCCTGAAAAGAGGCCTCATAATAGGCATGGAAGACAACAGCAACAATACAAGCCTTTTTAAGATCACTGAAAAAGGCGAACGCTTCTTAGAAACTTACAAGGGCTTACAGGGGCTCATGAAGTAAAGTTTTGAGGTAAACATCGCTAAGCCTCACCCTTCTGCCGCGTTCGTCTACGACTAAAAAACCATACTTAGCGAGAAAATCTAACGCCTTTCTAAGATCTTGATGATTAAACCTAGTTTTCCGTTGTATCTGGCTTAAAAGATGCCATTCACCATCTTCAAGTACCTCAAGAATTTCGGCAATAGACTTGTCCGTAAATGTGTCCTCCGCGTCTTACAAATTTTGCGTGAATTGTTTAAATGCCTTCTGAAGTTTTCTTTTAGAGGTATTTTCTAGAACAAAAATGGAGGAATTACGCGCGAATTTGCCTTTTCAATATTTCCTCAACTTTTTTAAGGGCTTCTTTTAACTTTTGTGGTTGTGTTCCTCCACCCTGTGCAAAGTTTGTTCTTCCCCCGCCCCCACCACCAATTATTGCTGAGGCTTCTCTGACGATTTCAGCTGCGTTCACACCTTTTTCTACGGCCTTTTTCCCAGCCATAATCATTATCCGAGCTGATCTGCCATCTGAACCATAAAACACGGCAACCGTTAGGTCGTCCTTCCTTATTATTTCATTCGCCGTCTTAACCATCACATCAACATTTATCTCATCCTTAAAATCGCGAGTTACAAGTCTAACATCCCCTATCTCACGGACAACCTCAAGTCTTGGTTCAGCTCCTACAATAACGGTAGCCTGCTTGGCTAGCCTCTCCACAAGCTTCCTTCTATCCGCCTTTACCTTTTTCAGCTCCTTAACAAGTTTTTCAGCGGTTTTGTCAAGCTTTTCTAATGGTGCATTAAGGATTTCTGAAACCCGCCAGAGTAGCTCCTCATCCCTCTGCACAGCATTTAAGGCTTGAATCCCAACAGCATAAACAAGCCTCTCAACACCGTCTTGAATTCTCTCCGAATGGATTATTTTTATAAAGCCTATCTCACCAGTACTCCTCACATGAGTTCCAGCGCAGGCCTCCACCTCCCAGTCCCCAACCTTCACAACACGAATGTCCTTACCCGGGACAGCCCCGCCCTGGTAAAGCCTAAAGCCGTACTGAGTTTCAGCCTCCCCCCTCGGAAGCCACATGATTTCAACCGGTAGATTTCTGAAAACAGCCTGGTTGGCTAAAGCCTCTACCTTCTGCACCTCCTCCCTTGATAGCCTGCGATAATGGGAAATGTCAAGCCTTGAGCTTTCAACGCCTTTTTGTGTACCAAACTGCCAGACATGCTGCCCTAAAACGCGCCGCGCCGCACCATTAACAATGTGGGTTGCCGTATGCGCCTTCATAAGGGCGTAGCGCTTATCCCAGTCGATGACCCCCTTAACGGTGGCGCCTTCCACTGGAGCCTTTTTGCCACTAATTTTGTGGACAATAACCTTGCCTACCTTCTGCACGTTTAAAACTTTGGCCTCCCCGTCTTCAAAAAATAGCCAACCAGTGTCTGATGGTTGCCCACCACCCTCAGGATAGAAGCAAGTCTTTTCGAGAACAACGTATTCTCCATCAACAACCTTCAAGACTTTAGCCTCAAACTCCCACAGGTACTGGTCCTTATAGTAAAGCGCCTCGGTCTCTGGGAGGTCAACCACTTCATCTTCAAGCCACTTTTCAGTTTTAACCTCTTCCTCGGTTTGTTTCTGGGCTTGCATGTGTCTTTCAGCAATCAAAGCATAGAAGTTTTCCGGAACAGCCGCCTCTAAGCCCTCGGTTTCAGCTATTTCTTTAACGATTTCAGGCGGAACACCATGTGAGTCATAAAGCTCCGTCATAGTTTCAACTGGAACTTGCCTTACTCCTTTAGCCTTAAGCTCTCCCGCAAGCCTTCTCACTTGGCGTTCACCCCTAGTGATGGTTTCCTTGTACCTCTCCTCTTCAACAGCTAGAATCTCCATTATTTCATTGCGCATTTCCCCAAGATGCGGATAGTCCAGAGACCAATAATCGATCTGCAAATCAAAAATGTCATACAACCTCTCCGGAACACCTAGCATCCTTAATAAGCGGTAGATCCTGCGGAAAAGAAGCCTAGCTAAATAGCCTTCCTGAATGTTGGATGGGACAACTCCCTCAGAAAGAATGAAAGCCAAGCATTTTGTGTGATCTGTGACTGCAAAAACGTTCTCGATCGGAGATAAAACATCATCTAGGCTTTTCGCGTCCAAGCCGATTATCCCAGCTATTTTTCTTCTAGCCTCTAGTCTGCCAACAGTTTTGTCAAGGCTTATCATGGCTGAAAACTTAGAAACCCTAGCCAACAAATCATAATCAAAGTTTACTCCGGCTATATTAAAAACCTTGTCAAGTAATTCGCCATAAATGGCGTGAAAAGCGCTAACAGAGCCTTGCGAAAGCCAAGCGTATCGGTCTATCCCATAGCCAACATCAACAGTTCTTATAGGCAACTTAATAAACCGGTCGCCGACAACCTTGTACTGCATAAAAACCAGTGTGGCAACTTCTAATCCGCGAACTATACATTCTAAACATGGACCAGCATTTCCACCTCCAGACCAGACCTCTTCTTTGTAAGTTACCTCTTCTGGACTTATGCCCAACTCTTTGGCGAATTCGTCGTGATATCGAACTGTTTCATCCTTCCAATAAACCTCCCTATCAGGATAGTTGAAGGCATGTTCCCCACCCATCTCAAAGATTGTGACGTACTTGCCAAAGGTTGGACCTGTGTTGGCTATGTCAACAAGGCGAATGCAAGGCTGAGCTACAACAAGCGGGTTCGCGGGAGGAGGAGCAATACCTTCAGTGACGTAGGGTTGAAAGTCAATTATGCTTGCATGTGTCAAGTATATATCGTCTCGCCACCTCGCTACAACAGGGTAAGGCTTTATCCGCGTATGTCCCCGCCTCTCAAAGAAGGACAAGAAAAACTCCCGCATCTCCCGCAGATTGTAACTCCTCTTTGTCGGTGAATCGCCAATGAAAGTGTAGTAGGCGCATCCTTCTGGTCTAGCTTCGCCACAAGTCTCCTGGCTGGGGTTAAGAGTCCAATAATATGTGCCGCATTTTGGACAGAGCTTCCTAACATAGCCCTTCTCCTTGAAGAAGGGAAGGGCGTACTCCTCCGCTGGAAATCTCTCCAATTTTAAACGCCTCTGTAAGTTCTTTATTCTCAAAGGTGTTTTAATGGATTAACAAGGAGAGCCTTCCATTTAAACCATTTTGCTATCTAAGTTTTAAGCCTAAAGGAAGCAAGGCAATAAAGCGACTACTCTGGCTAGCATGAAATGGACGCCCATTTCAAACTTCGATAAGAAAATAAGGGAAATCGACGATGAACTTACTCAAATTTTAATGTCCAATCCCAAGAAGACGCTTATCTCGTTCCGAATCGACAATAAAAATATTAAGGGAGAAAAAGTTCATTTGACAGTTCTACAAGCCTTTTGCTAACTGTTTAAATTTATCACTTTACAAATGCATACCGTTTAGCGTTAGATGGGAGGTGGATAAGCTGGAATTACTTGAAATATACGTGTTAAATTTGGCTTTGACCCTAGGCATGTTTGTTGTTTTAATTTTTAGGGCTTGGATTGAACTTAAAAACTATAAGTTAATGTGGAAGGAGTTGGAGTGGAGACAAACCTACCAAGCTATGGGGCATATACTTAAGGCTGAAAAAGAATTGTTTTCAAAGGTTGAGGGTGGAGATGAGCTTTATAGGCTGTTATGCGAAATTTTCAAGGTTAAAGAAAGCTAGCAATCTCTTCGCTACGGGCAGTGCCAGCATTCAATTAATCTGTTCGTAGAAATGCGGTGCTTTTCCATCCCATAGCGGATAAAAGGCTTTGTTAGATGCCTCTGGGAACGCGGAGAAGTAATATGAAGCCCCTTCTGCACTTCACGCTTAACTTTGACGGCAATCCTTTCCAGCTCTGCATAACGTTTGCCACACTTTTCACATTTGAAGCCTTTGTCTCTTCCCATGGATTTTAGCCGTTTACCACATTTCGGGCATGCTGGGTTTTGGTAAACAATTTTTGGTGTAAGCTTCAACAAGCGCAGTTTTTCAAGATTTATTGTTAATGGACGGTTTTCGGATGGCGGGCGAACACCTCCATAAACTTCCACAAAATCGCCAACCATGAGTTTGCTTGCCACTTTTCGCAAAGCGCCAGTGGGCTCGTATGCAGCACAATCAACGCAACCACTGTCGTCCTTAATCTGGAAAATAACGTGCCTTCTCGGAATTATCTTTGGGTTCGACGACACCGTTCCCCTTGATATCACTGGATGATAAGGTTTTATCCCGCTTAGTCCTTTTACCCGTTTTAGGTGAGCGTCTGTTCCGTGGTTTGTGCGAAAAATCACCCAACGCTCCACAAGCTCGAGGGGCTTAACTAATCTAAAGGCTTTTTTAACGATTTCTGGGGTTTCACCCCTTATCCCAAATAGTATGGGGTCTGGCCCTCGAGGCGTTATGAGGATTCTGCCAGTTTCTGGATCAACATTGTTGAAAGTGTATGGGAATGTTGCCTTATCCATCTCCATGACAGATGCCACATCAACCCTTCTCTTCAAACCGTAATTTTCAGGGACACGATAGGCGATAACCTCAAAGGTGTGGTCTCCCTCAAGATTTTCGCCTATAGCGGCTAGACCACCAATTATTCCACGCCCATTTTTGAAGCCTAGAGCTTCAGCTTTGATCCGTTTTAGAATTTTTAGGGCTGTTTTCATGTTTACAATGCCTGTTATAGCGTTTTTTGCAAAGGTCTTAACCTCTCTTGGAATTCTAGTCCTTTTTAAGAAGACTATTCCAGGGTCTGTTCCTTTATAGGCTAGGTCGGAGTTTTCCTCAACGGTTTCTATTACGGTTTCCTTAACCACGTCAACAAGGTTTTCTCCGCATTTTATTCTCAGGCAGAGCGCCCCATTGCCCCTTGTTTTCCATGGAACGTTTGGGTTTAGCCTAACAAGATTTGGGTAATCTGTGAACTGTGCACCCAACTTATGTAGTTTCTCAACTAATAGTGCCGCAATGTATGTTGTGCATCCCTTCCTTGGCGAGTCTGTATCGTCAAAGCCTATATGCATATGTTGTAAAGTCATTCTCGTGCCTACCAGCATTACCTCTCTATAGGCTTAAAAATGGTGTACTCGACTTTTTAGCGTTGGTCAACACTCTGCAGTCTGAAATAAAAGAGAAGAAAATTAGGCTACTTTGATGTCTCCTCAACTATAATCATTGTTAGTGTAGACCTAACTTTATCGAGTCTTCTGATGCGCCAAGTGACAATCTCCTTGAGTTTATCCATTGATTCGGCGCCAACTTTTGCGATTATGTCGTATACGCCGTAAACAGCAAAGGCTTCCTCAACACCTTCAATCTTCCTCAAATCCTTTAGAACGTCTGACTCTGAGCCTATCTCCGTGTTGATTAATACAAAGGCTTTCGGCATTTTAAACCTCCTCACAATATTGTTTACTCCAATCCATTAAAATATTTTGTGTTGCCGAAAAAAGGAAACTATAAATATTTTAAACGGGCTCGAATGCATTTATACGTCATGCGTTTACGGGTCGTCACTGTTTACTATATGATTTCGGCTTTAGGCGAATTCGCCTTTGAAATTCCTTATTTGGCGTATTACCTCTTTCAAAGCCTTGGGCTTGGTTACAGCTTCTTGTATATGGCGGTTTTTGCGCTTGTTTTCGGCTTGTTTGACTATCCAACTGGCGGTCTCGCAGACCGTTTTGGGAGAAGGCGCATCTATGCTTTAGGCTTGGTTTTCGTTGGAATCAGCTATTTAATGGTGGCATTATACACTTTCCCATAGTTGTAGTTTCAGCTGCCTTTTTGGCTGGCTTTGGAGCTGCCCTTCAAAGTGGCCCCCTTGAAGCTTGGATAACCGACGAGCTAGGTAAAACAGGGAGATTTGAAGATTTGGATAGGGTTTTTGGGCGGGGGACATCCTTCAGCCTTGTGGCGGATGTTGCCGCTGGAATTGCAGGAAGCACCATCACATTTGCGGTTGGATATTGTGGACCATCCTCACAGCTGGAATTATCGCCTTAGCAGTCTTCGTATTTGCAATGATTTTTATGCCAGAAAATTGGGGCGCAGGTGAAAGGGAACCCTATACCAAACTGTTGAAGGGTGGAGCTGGATGGATTTTTGGAAGGAAAACGCTGTTGCTTTTGGGGTTAGCCCAAACCTTCTTCATAGCTGGTGCCTACTCATATTGGGAAACACTAACGCCAGTCTACGGCGAGAGGGGAATACCAGAAGCCCTCTCTGGCTTAATAGGCTCAGCCATGCACCTGCCAGCAGTAGCCACCACAGCCTATGCACATCGCTTAACAAGAAAGTTTGGCTGTAAGAAAGCCACAGTCATTTTATCTTGGGCTTGGACTGGCTTATGTCTCCTAATCACATTTTTAGCTCATCCAGCCGCCACCATAGCTTTAGTCATAGTTTTAGAAAGCCTCACAGCCACACGCCACCCAATAATTGAATTTTGGCGAAATACGCTTATCCCAGGCAATATAAGGGCAACGGTTCTAAGCGGTTTAAGCACCTTGACACATATCGGGCAAAGCTTTGCCTTGTTCATATTATCCCCACTCGTGCAAGTGTACGGAACAACTTGGGGGTTGCTCTCGGCAGTCGCGCTAACAACCATTTCAAATCTCATCCTATTTTTCGCAAAGGAAGGCTAGTTTAAACTAGTGCCTTTTGAAAATATTCTTATGCTTAATGCGCGATATTAGCTGTTAGGCTCAAGACATGACTGCTGAGAGTGTTACAGATAAATGCATTACAAGCCGTGAAATGCGAGCTTTGGAGCTGAACGCCGAATACTTTGGGGTTTCCCAGCTTCAGCTCATGGAAAACGCTGGTCGAAACGTGGCTGAAGAAATAGCCAAAAGATTCACGCCAGATAAGAAGGTGGCAGTTTTCTGCGGTTTGGGCGGCAATGGTGGAGACGGTTTTGTTGCGGCGAGGCATCTATCTGCCATGGGTTTTAAGGTAACTGTTATCTTGGCTGGAAAGGCTAAGGAAATTTCCCATAAGTCGGCTTTGGAGAACTGGAAGGCTCTCCAATTCCTAAAGGAAAACGTTACCATCCACGAAGTTTCTGATAGTGCATTAACGCCCAACGTGGAAGCAGATGTCGTTGTGGACGCACTTCTCGGAACTGGCACAAAGGGCAGGCTTAAGCCTCCAATACAGCAACTTGTTGAAAAAATAAACATGTTAAACGCCTTTAAGGTGGCTGTTGATGTGCCAACGGGCATAGATTCCGATACTGGAGAAGTTTTAGGAACGGCTTTGAAGGCGAATCTGACAATAACCTTTTACATGGCTAAAAAGGGATTGGAGAAAGCCAAAGACCATGTTGGCGAACTGTTAGTCAAGGATATAGGCTTGCCAAAAGAATTTGAAAACTATGCCGGACCAGGCGACGTCAGCCTTGTCTTGAAACCGCGCCTTCCAGAATCTCATAAGGGCGATTTTGGCAGACTGCTCGTGGTTGGCGGAAGCGAAACCTTCTCCGGCGCCCCAGCTTTAGTGACACTCGCCGCCCTAAGAACAGGCGTTGATTTAGCTTATGTTGCCACGCCCCACAAAACAGCCCATGACATCGCCGCCCTCACACCAGACCTAATAACAATAAAACTTGATGGAGACCACTTGAACATGGGCAACATACCAGCCATAAAAACGCTTGTGGAAAAGGCTGATGCTGTTGTCATCGGTCCCGGATTAGGACTCCACGCGGAAACAAGAACAGCTGTTAAAGCCCTAATTATGGCTGTGGAGGAGGCTGGCAAACCCTTATTGTTAGACGCTGACGGCTTAAAGGCTTTTGCAGAATTCAAGAGAAGACTAAAAGTGCCAGCAGTGCTCACTCCTCATGCTGGAGAATACGCTATACTGACTGGAAAAGGGTTGCCGAAAAGCTTAAAGGAGAAAGCCTTAGAAGCCCAGAAGACAGCCTCTGAGCTGGGTGCAGTGTTGCTCCTTAAAGGCGCAGTGGACATAATCGCCAACGAAAAACGTTTCAAACTCAATTTTACGGGTAATCCTGGCATGACGGTTGGCGGGACAGGAGATGTACTTTCGGGCATTGTGGGTGCTTTCTTGGCGCAAGGCGCAGACCCATTTGAGGCGGCAGTTGCCGGAGCCTTTGTTAATGGAGCTGCAGGAGACTTTGTCTTTGAAGGGAAGGGCTACCACATGGTTGCCTCCGACCTATTAGAGTGGATTCCAAAGGTTTTAGATGATCCGATGAGCCACTTGAAGGTGCAGAAGGCAAGTGCAACAGCAAAAACTAGTTAAAATAGTTGTTTACCATGCTGGGCAATGCGACCCTAAGAAGTGCACAGCCCTAAAACTTAAACGCCACGGACTAATCCAGCTGGTCCATCAAATCAAGCACCTGCCAAGAAAAGCCGTTGTCCTAAACCCCTACTCGAAAAAGGCCTTCTCGCCAGCGGACAAAGAACGCATAGCAAAATTTGGCTTAGCCGCATTAGACTTCAGCTGGGAACATGCAGAAAAACCCCTACTGAAAATCGTTAGGGGCACATCGCGCTGCCTACCATACCTTATAGCTGGCAATCCAGTCAACTTTGGCTGCCCAACAAAACTCAGCACAGCTGAAGCCCTAGCCGCAGCCCTCTACATAGGCGGATACCGCCACGAGGCCCTCAAGCTTTTGTCCATATTCAAGTGGGGACACACCTTCATAGAATTAAATAAGGAGAGGCTTGAAAGCTACGCAGAAGCCACAAACAGCAGCCAAGTGGTGGAAATGCAGAAGCGGTGGATAAAAACAGCCTAAACGCTTAGGCTGCCTCCATAGTTTCGGGATTTTCCAAAAACTCTTTGATGGTGGCTAGGAATTTTGCCGCTGGTGCACCGTCAACAATTCTATGGTCGAAGACTAGGGTTAAATAGCCAACCTTTCTTGGCTTAACATGTCCGTTCTCCGTGACGTAAGGTTCAGTTTCTATACTTCCAAAAGCTAGTATCGCTGGATCTGGCGGATTAATTATTGGCGTGAAATAATGTATTCCTAATGCTCCAAGGTTTGTGACCGTGAAGTTGTGGGTTGACTGCTCTTCAAGGGTTATTTCACCTCGCACGCCTTTCTCCTGAAAATTGTCAATCTGCTTGGTTATTTCTTGGATGGAAAGCTTATCTGCGCCTCTTATAACTGGAGCCATCAAGCCCTTAGGCGTGTCCACAGCCACAGCAACGTTGACTTCCTCGTGATAAACGAGTTCCCCGTCCTCCAGCGTCACGTTTAAGTTCTTGTGCTTTTGGAGGGCTAGGGCAACAGCCTTAACAGCATAAGCCGTGAAAGAGACCCCAGTTTCCATCCTATGTTTAACAATTTTGTCTGCGGCAAACTTTGTTGTTAGGGCAACTGGCAATGCCTCATGGAAACCAGCATCGAGCCTTTGGGCGATGGCTTTTCTGATTCCGGCAAAAGGTATTTTGCGCTCAACTGGTTTGGCTTCCACTTCCGCCCCTGGAATAGTAATGCCTCTCTCCCGCGCCGCAAGTAAAACATCCTCTTTAGTTATTCTCCCTTTAGGACCAGTGCCCCTAATTTCTTCTAGGGGTATGCCAAGCTGGTCTGCCAGCTTCTTAGCTAGTGGAGAAGCCTTAATTTCGACCGGTGCCAGTTTCTCAGCCCTTTCAACTGCATGGACTTCCCCTTCGCCTTCAATCTGGCATATGGGCTGACCAACCTTTACAACTTCGCCTGCCTTGCACAGTATTTTTGTTATCTTTCCAGTGTAAGGGGAGCGCACCTCAAATGTGGTTTTTTCGCCTTCAGCTATAGCTATAACTTCGTCTACTTGAACCATGTCGCCTTCCCGTTTCAGCCATTCAGCGATTATGCCCTCGGTCATTACAGGGTCGACTCTTGGAAAGACGATGACCGGCATTAGTGCACCAGCCTCCTCGCCGCCTCGCATATCTTGTCAGCATTAACCAAATACTGGTTTTCCAGAGGTTGGGCAAAGGGTACCGGCAGGTCTGGCGAATTAACCCGGACCGGCGGAGCATCCAAATAGTCAAAGGCTTCTTCCACAATTCGGCTTATTACTTCGGCTGAAATCCCCCCGGTTTTAGTACTGTCGTCGGCGACAAGAAACCTATTCGTCTTTTTAACGGAGTCTACCAAGGTTTTAAAATCCATGGGGTTCAGCGTCATCAAATCCACAACCTCGGCGTCTATGCCTTCAGCTGCAAGCCTATCCGCAGCTGCTAATGATTCCCTCACTGTTCTTGAGAAAGCCACAATAGTCAAGTCTGAACCCTTCCTCTTTATGTCAGCCTGCCCGATAGGGATTAGGTATTCATCTTCTGGCACTGGACCCTTCCAACTGTAAAGCACACCTGACTCCACGAAAAGCACGGGATCTTCACCTCTTATAGCGGATTTAAGCAAGCCCTTAGCGTCTTTAGGCGTTCCAGGAAGCACAACCTTTAAGCCAGGAACGTTTAGGAACCAAGAGGCTAAAAACTGGCTATGTTGACAACCATGAACCCTTCCAAGGCTGTACTGCGTCCGGACAACCATTGGGAGGCTAACCTGCCCCCCACTCATGAATCTCATTTTTGCCGCATGGGTTACAAGCTGGTCCATAGCTATGGTGATAAAATCCATATACATTATCTCTGCCACTGGTCTTAATCCGGCGAGAGCTGCGCCTATGGCTGCGCCAACTATGGCAGCCTCTGAGATAGGTGTGTCTCTAACCCTTTCTGCTCCAAATTTTTCAAGCAGCCCTTTTGTGACTTTGTAGACTCCTCCGAACACGCCTACGTCTTCACCGAAAACTATTACCCGGTTGTCGCGTTCCATCTCCTCCCGCAGTGCCTCGTTTAGGGCTTCAGCGTAGCTTATCTCCCTAACCAAGATGAAGCGCCTCTCCAGTGTAAACGAGCTCCCAAAGTTCACTAAGCCCCAAGTAGGGCGCCGCCTTCGCCTTTTCCACACAAACGTTTAACATCCTTTCTATTTCCATGTTTAATGCTTCAAACTCCTCCTTTGTTACAATCCCAAGCTGCATGAGGTTGTTGGCAAACCTTTCTATAGGGTCCTTTTTCATCCATTCTTGAACCTCGTTTTGGGGTCGGTACTCCGCTTTGTCATACACGCCATGTCCCTTTTTCCGGTATGTTCTACACTCAATAAATGCTGGACCATTGCCGCTGTGGACATGGACTGCTGCAGCTTTTCCGCTTGTGTAGACCGCCACCACGTCGTTTCCATCGACCAAATAGGCTTTCATCCCGTAGCTTGAGGCGCGGGCGGCGATGCTTTCTCCGGCAAAAGACTTTTTGTGAGGAACTGAAAAAGCGTAAAAGTTGTTCTCGCAAACAAACAAGACTGGAAGCTTCCAAACGGCCGCCAGGTTTAGGGCTTCGTGAAAGGCGCCTGTGTTCACGGCACCGTCGCCAAAAAAGACAGCCACAATCCGCTTTTGCTTTCGACATTGTAGGGCTAGTCCTACGCCTACGGCTATGGGTATGCCCCCGCCAACAATCGCCGAAGCAAGCAATATGTTATGCTCTATGCTCATGGCAGAGTGCATAGAACCGCCCAAACCTCTGCAGGTGCCAGTTTTTCTACCAAACAGCTCAGCCATCAGAGCCTCAAATGGGACACCGCGGGCTATGGCATGCCCATGTCCCCGGTAAGTGGAAATTATAGGGTCTTCATTGTCTAAAGCCTTGGCTATGCCGGCGGCAATCGCCTCTTGCCCCAAGTATAAGTGGCACGGACCAATAAGTTGCCCTTCAAAGAACAGCCTTTCAACGCGCTCTTCAAATTTCCGCATTTCACACATTTTCCTTAAAAGCCATAGAAAGTCCTCGCGTGATAAGCCTAAGGCTGGATATTTTTCAGCTGGAACCACGCCTATGTATTCCATGCTCATGACGGCATGTCACCTTTCCAGAGTTTAGAGACTTTAGTATTTATAAAGGTTGGAGCACCTAAAATTCAGCATCTAACTGCTAAGGGGAAATAGCACATGTTCGAAAGGGAGCTTCTCATGATTCCCGGTCCGACAAATGTTGCCCCCTCGGTTTTGCGTGCCATGGGCAAGCCTCCTTTGTCGCATACAAGCCTAGAATTCGCCAGCAAATTCAAGGAAGCCCTAAACAGTTTGAAGAGGGTTTTCATGACTGAAGGCGAAGTTTTTGTGGTGGCTGGCTCTGGAACTCTAGCCCTAGAAATGGCAATAGCTAACATTGTGGAGCCCGGTGACAAGGTGCTTAACGCTGTTTCAGGGTTTTTCGGACAATATTTTGTTGATATGTGCAGGGTTTATGGGGCAGTTCCCCGACTTTTGGAAGTGCCATATGGCATGGCTGTAAAGCCTGAACAAGTTAAAGAAGCCCTAAAAGAGGGTGGTTTTAAGGCTGTTACAGTTACGCATGTGGAAACCTCAACAGGGGTGGCAAATCCCATTAAAGAGATAGGCGAAGTTGTTAAGAAATACAGCGATGTTTTCTATATAGTGGACACTGTTTGTTCGCTTGGCGGAATGGAAGTCCGCGTAGACGACTGGGGCATAGACGTTTGTGTTTCATGCTCACAGAAATGCATAGGCGTTCCACCGGGCTTGGCGCTTGTTGCTGTTAGTCAAAAGGTTTTGGAATACTTGGAAAAGCGTGAAACACCGGTCGGCTCGTGGTACGGCAGTTTTAACAATTGGCTTCCAGTAATGCAGGACCCGACGAAGTATTTTGCAACTCCGCCCGTGAACATGATTTACGCTTTGCACGAAGCTTTGAGGATTGTGTTGGACGAGGGTTTGGAAAACCGTTTTAAGAGGCATCACGTTTTAGCTGAGGTTTTTAGAGACGCCATGGAAGCCTTAAACCTTAAAATTGTGGCGGAAAGGGGATACGAGGCGGACACTGTTACCGCCATATACTATCCTGAGGGCGTAAATGACAACCAGTTTAGAAATGAAATGAAAAACCGCGGAATAGTTGTTGCCTCAACTCTCGGACCGTTGAAGGGAAAGGGCTTTCGAGTGGGACACATGGGAAACGTAAACCAGAACGATGTTATCTCCACAATATCCGCAATAGAAGCAACATTGAAACATCTCGGTTACAACATCAATCTTGGAAGAGGAGTGAAAGCGGCAAATATTTTTTAAGTATAGCCTTACGTTTATGTGCGTAGTTACAACATCAATCTTGGAAGAGGAGTGAAAGCGGCAGAAGAGAAAATCCTCCCAACCTAATCGGTTAAAAACCCATGGAGCCTATAACAGACTTTCTTCTTTTCTTGGCTTCTGTTGTTTTCATATCCCTTTCAGGAGTTATGATGCCCGGTCCAGTGTTCGCTGTTACAGTCGCAAAAGGTTTTAGGAGCAAGACAGCTGGTGCTTTAATAGCTCTTGGGCATGGAGCTGTGGAGTTTCCACTAATTTTTCTCTTATATTTTGGGCTTTCAGGATTTTTCGCCTACACCTTTGTGCAAAAGCTCATCGGCCTCGTTGGCGGAGCCATGCTGATTTGCATGGGCTTTCAAATCTTAAAAACGAGAAAAGAAGCCAGTGCTGAAACAAGCCACTCTGGACACGCCTCTTTTATTGCGGGTTTGGTTGCGACCAGTGCGAACCCATACTTTTTCGTCTGGTGGGCAACGGTGGGCGTAGCCCTCATTTGGAACGCCTCTATATTTGGCGCTGTGGGATTGTTGGCTTTCGCCACGGTGCATTGGCTATGCGACCTAGCATGGGACACCCTCGTTTCCGTAACGGTTTTCAAGTCGAGACGCTTCTGGAATGAAAGAGTTTTCACGATAGTTTTTCTTTTCTGCTTCACCGTTCTCGTCGTTTTCGGCTTATGGTTCATTATCTCGGCTTTATTGCGATAGGTTGCCCACAGTTTTGAGTCGGTAACGTTCATAAATCATTTCGACGCGTTCGCCGTCAACGATGAACCCCACATGAAGTTTTCTCGATGATGCGGCCCAGAATCACATAGCCAACATTCAAATATAACCACCTTCACTAAGCTTTATAAAAACCTACCAGTTCGCGTCCCACATTAAAGTAAAAAGGTCTTCCGGGGCTAGCGACAGGCACCCACTTATCACCAGCCCTAGTCACATAACGAATCAAGCCTTCAGCATAAGCCGGCGCTGGTATGTCAGAAGCGTGACGGGCAGCAGATGCCAAATTTTAACTTGTCTTTTGCCTTTAGGTTCCAAGCTCAGCGGGATATAACTTCTTTAACAGGATCATCGAGGCCTACTTCCCGTTTTCTGCAAGCTGCATTATAGACAAAGCAGTAAAAGAATTCGTAACTGAGCTAGCGCTTTACAAAGTTTCCGGTGTAGCTCTTAAGCCATACATTAAGTCGGGAAGCTAAAACCTCTTATATAGGCTGATTCGCTGTTCTCAACTATCGCCAAGACAATGCCTATTACTAAGCTTAAACCTTTAAAAGTCTAAGCAAACCATGACAATAAATGGGTTAGTGATTATGGAGAAAATTGAATACCAGATTGGAAAGGCGAAATTATGCTTGGTTCAAGGAGACATAACAGAAATGGAAACAGATGCCATAGTTAACGCTGCAAACCCATCCCTCATGGGAGGAGGCGGAGTGGACGGCGCCATCCATAGAAAGGGCGGACCAAAAATCCTTGAAGAGTGCAAACGAATAAGGGCAACTGAATGGCCTAATGGTCTGCCAACGGGAAAGGCTGTAATAACCACTGGTGGAAACCTAAAAGCCAAATATGTCATCCACACTGTTGGACCTATTTGGCGGGGAGGAAAAAGCGGAGAACCAGAACTCTTGGCGGAGGCTTATCGCAACTCCTTGGCACTCGCCGTTTCAAAAGGCTTGAAAACAATAGCTTTCCCATCAATAAGCACCGGCGCCTACGGATACCCCATCCAAGAGGCTTGCAAAGTAGCCCTAAAAACCATTAAAGAGTTCTTAGAGAGGGAGAACAATCTGGAAGAGGTTGTGCTTGTCTTATATAGCAGGCATGACTTTGAGGTTTACAAGGAAGCGGCGAAGGAAATTCTAAAGTAGCCACTTAATATCTGATGTAGACTTTGCCGCCTAGCTCCTCAACGCTGGCTTTAAGCTTTTCTAAAATTTGCTTCATTTTGCCATTAACGGTTTCCCGCCACCCTTTAGGGCCGCTTGGAACTCTAACTTCTATTATGCAATAGTATTGTTCTCCCAAACTCTTCTCGGCCTCACAGTCTTTTGGATAGAAGGTTTGAAGTTTTGGGGACTTAAGCTGTGTGAATTTTTAGTATGAATTGTTCATATTTTAAAGTCGGATTCTGAATACACTTTAGCTTAAGTCAAGAACTAGGCTTGGAACCAAGCTCATATAGATTGGTCTTTGCAGGTCGCCTTTAACCAGAAGCGGGTCGATGTAGGCGACCAAAACTTTCCCATCCGCGTCCTCCGGAATTCTCCAAAACCTCCTCAAATCTTTTTTAGCAAGCCTTTTCCTCCCATCCAAATCAGATTGGAGTGCAAGCTCAATGGATTTTGTATAGAAGTCGGTTATGGCGTAGTTTACAAGCCTCAAGTTAAATTTTAGGTCCTTGTCTCCAAGCTTTTCCTTTGTTTTAAGGGCTGCAACCACGGCGTTTTCGAAGTCTTTTAGGCTTTCCTCCTTCAAAATTATTAAGGGGCATACGAAGCTGGAGGCTTGAAGAAGCGAATCCAAAACCGGGTTCTCCACAGCTTTTGGCAGGGTTAGGAGCTTCTTCCATTTCAAATTGAGCTTTAGGGTTTCGGAAACACCAAGTTCTCTATACCTAAACTTTCTTTTAAGCCATTCAAGTTCTTTCTCTGAAGAGACACCTCTTGAAAGGTAGATTATTCCCCTTAGATTTTTCACGAAATATAGGCGCTGATGCTCTGGGATTTCGCCCACAATAATTTCTGCGGTTCTTAAAGGTTTAAATTTTGCCTATGGCCTCTTTAACCATGGCTATACGTCTGCAGAAAGCGCAAACCTCACTCAATGAAGGGAAACCGCAAACCTTACACTGGCTAAGTTCAGGTTTTTGCGTGATACCTTCAACTATCGGCATGATTTCCAAGAAGCGGCTTAAAAGTTGATGCCTAAAATATGGGTTATCCCTCGACAAAAACTCTAGAATTTTTGCTCTTTTCCGCACACCAATTTCATCTGCGTAGGGACAGTCGATTTCGCGGAAGGGAATATCATTGTAAAGACAGTAAAGCATGTTCTCGTTTTCCGGACATTTTATTAGAGGCTTAACCTTTGAAGCCATGCCCTTCGCCAACGGAGGCAGAACCGGTTTAAGCCTTACAAACTGCTCCCATCGTCCATAAAGGAAATTGTTAAACATCACGCCTGCAACATCTTCCAAGTTGTGCCCCGTTGCCAAAACTCGAACATGAGCTTTTATGGCCAGCTTTTCAAAGATGCGGCGTTTGATTGTTCCACAGGCGGAGCAGAGTTTTCCCTTGAAAGGGGTCTTCTCAAAGTCTCCAATACCCATGCCCAACTCTTCTGGAAGACTGAAAACATGCAATTCAACATTCAACATGTTGGCGAGTTTCTCAACTTTTTGTTGGCAATGAGTCGAATATTCCGGTACCCCCAAGTTTATGTGGAGGGCTTTAAGCTCAAGACTTGGATAAGCTAGCCGCAGAACTTGCAGAAGCGCCGCGCTATCTTTGCCTCCTGAAACTGCAACGCCAACAGCATCGTCCTCACGGAACATTTTAAATTCCTCAACAGTTCTCCGCACTCTGGCCTTGTAAAAATCCGTGAAACAGCATGGGCAAAGGTTTAGCTTAGCGTAAGGAATTTGAACCTCAGCGTTTGCTGAGCGGCACTTGCTGCATATTATCGGCATAGCAATCCTTTGCCGTACTTTAATGGCTAAACAATACGTAATTAACGGTATAATTTTCCTTTAAAATTTGCAGAGTTGGAGATTGTGGAATTTTGGATAGAAAAAGTTTGGGTGGTTTTGTTAGAATTCTTCGCTTTCACCTTCGCTTGGAGGCTTTTCCTTCTCCTTCTCCTCTTTTGGTTTGGATGCAGCTATGACGTCGTCTATTCGCAGTATCATTGAGGCTGATTCTGTGGCTGATTTTACAGCTTGCTCCTTGACTATTGCTGGTTCCACCACGCCGTTGTTGTACATGTCCTCAACTTTTCCAGAGAAAACGTTTACGCCCATGTAGCGGCCGTCGGTTTTTTCGTGGGCTGATCTAAGCTCAACTATTACGTCTATTGGTTCTAACCCAGCGTTTTCTGCTAGCGTGCGTGGTATTATTTCTATTGCGTCTGCAAAGGCTTCTATGGCTAGTTGTTCTCTTCCGCCAACCTTCGCCGCGTAGTCCTTAAGCTCTTTGGCTATTTCAACTTCTACTGCGCCGCCTCCAGCCACTATTTTGTTGTGTTCTATGACGTCTGAAACTACTGATAGGGCGTCTGTCATGGCGCGTTCCGCTTCGTCCACCATTCTTTCAAGTCCAGCCCTTATGAGGATGCCGACGGAGCGGGGGTTCTTGCAGTCTTCGACGAATATCATTTTGTCTTCGCCGATTTTCCGCTCTTCTACAACACCGGCGGTGCCCAAGTCTTGGGGTGTCAAGTCATCAAGGTCGGTGATTATCCTTCCGCCAGTGGCCCTTGCAAGCTTCTCCATGTCTGACTGTTTCACTCTTCTGGCGGCTAGTATGCCTTCCTTGGCTAGGAAGTGTTGTGCCATGTCGTCTATGCCTTTCTGGCAGAAGACAACGTTAGCGCCTGAAGCCTTAATCTTTTCAACCATCTCCTTAAGCATTTGGGTTTCCTGATCTAGGAAGGCTTTCATCTGAGATGGGTCGCGGATGCGTATTTCAGCGCTAAACTCCGTCTTCTCAATTTCTAGTGGACAGTCTAGCAGGGCGATTTTTGCATTCTCAATTTTCTTCGGCATTCCTGGATGGACAACTTCCTTGTCTATTATTACGCCCCTCACAAGTTGGGATTCGAATAGCCCTTTGCCAGTCTTCTTAATTATTTGGATGTTGTCTATGTCAGCAACCAGCCTGTCTCCTCTTTTCTCAACGATTTGTTTTACGGCGTCTATGGCTATTTCCGCCAAGTGTTCTTTGGCTGGACCGACGGCCTTGCTTGCCATGGATGTCAGAGCCACTTTTCGTAGGGTTGCACGGTCTTCGATGTCCACCGGTTGGGCAATGCGGTTTATCACTTCAACAGCCTTCTGGGCGGCTTTTCGGTAGCCACTAACAATTATTGTTGGGTGAATGTTCTGGTCTAGAAGCTCCTCAGCCCTTTTCAAGAGTTCTCCAGCTAAAACCACGGCCGTTGTTGTTCCGTCGCCCACCATGTCGTCCTGGGTTTTGGCAACTTCAACCATCATTTTTGCGGCTGGATGCTCCACTTCAATCTCGTCCAAAATTGCGGCGCCATCATTAGTTATCGTTATGTCGCCAAGGCTGTCAATAAGCATCTTATCCATTCCGCGCGGTCCAAGGGTTGTTTTTAGGACCTCGCCTATGATACGGGCTGCCATAATATTGTTTCTTTGAGCTTCCCTTCCTCGGCTTCGAGCTGTTCCCTCTTTTAGGATTAATACGGGCTGTCCTGAAGCTGTTGTTGTTAAGTAAGCCATACAACTTTTCCTCCAATTAACGCTAAAATGGTTTCGTGGTTAAGCAAAAATGCGGTAAAATATAAACTTTTCCAAAAAAGGCGGAAATTTTAAACTAACACATGCATAGGCTTAAGCCATATGCTCAAAGAGGATTTTTATGCCTATGCCAATTAGGATTAGCCCGCCTAAAACCTCAATTTTGTGCGATAAATTCTTTCCAATTTTGTCGCTTATGATTGCTCCTAGAAAAGATAGAGCGAAGTTATTGTGCCTATGATAATTATTGGCGTTGTTATAGAGATTTTTAGGAAGGCGAAGCCTAAGCCCACTGCTAGGGCGTCTATACTTGTGACGACAGACAAGAGGGAAAGTCAATTTTTCTGCTTGTTAATTGATGTTTGACGATTGCTGCCTCGTATATCATCTTGCATCCGATGAAGGCTAGGAGCAAAAATGCAAGCCAGTAGTGAAGTCGACTATAAGCTCTAGGATTTCGACGCCCAGCAACCACCCTATTGTTGGCATGAAGGCTTTGTGGCTATGTCCAATGGCATACCACTTTAAGGTGTTTTGCCTATAAGAGTGGCTTCTGCTTTGGGAAAAGCTTTTCCATCTGTTTTATATTTCATTGTTGATGGTGAAAAGCCTTGAAGGTTTCGGTGCGCTTCTTCACCACCCTTAGGGAAATAACTGGCAAAAGAGAGGAAACTATCGAGTTTCCGGTCGGGGAAAACGTGACTGTGGAAAAAGTGCTTGGAAAACTAGCAAAACAGTATGGGAAAGACTTTGTTGAATACGTTTATGACAGTAAAACTGGCGACGTGAAAGGCTTTCTCCAGTTCCTAATAAATGGAAGAAGTGCCTCTACC
>CALJDG010000115.1 GCA_938023865.1 uncultured archaeon
CATCGCAGACATAACTGCCACATACATAATCCCAGCGATTATAGCACTCATACCTTTCCTAGGTGCATTTACAAGGTTCGTGCTGTCCGGACTTGCAGGCGCTTTTCTGACACTAATACTTGTGAGCATATGGGCATATATCACAACGCCAAGAGAGGCCTAATCCACATCACCTTTTAACCTTTCGCATAAAATTTTTAGCTACGCACATAAATTCGCAAGGAATAATAGATGGATTCCACAGGAAGCTCCCGCAACAGCTACTTGTTCAGGTGCAGACCATGTTATTGTGCCATCGCTGTTTGGCACTCCCATACGCCAGTAAAGCGAGTCGCCAGACGCACTTGAAGCATATGCGTAAGCTAGGTGAGTTCCGTTGAAGTCGACTGAAAAACGATATCCGTATGTTGCTTCCCTGATCGCTGTGGCTGCTGACCATGTAACCCCATCCGAGCTTGTCTTGTAAACCATGTTTGTTCCATCGCTGTAGAACTTCCAGATAAGCCCGTTAGCGTAGAACTCTTTACGTTGGAAAGGATAACTGTTAGCATAAGCCGACGTGCTTGTTCCGACGAGGCTTGGGTCTACATAGGTGTCGTCAACGTTGAAATCAACTTTTACAACCGCTAAATTATAAGTGAAAAGGTTTAGTCTTCCATAATAAACGTCAGCTAAGCCTTCATCGCTCCAATCGATTATAAGCATCTTGTCCCATTCAGTTTGATTTTCATTTTTCACAACTTCAACTGAAACACCTTTACGCCAGTAAGTTAACGTGGCATCGCAGTTTATTGCTTTCGCCTCATCTTTTATGTAATTCCACCCTGACACAACCCAGAAGATTTTAAAGCTTCCATAATTCCAATTTGCCTTGTTTAATTTAACACTTATTTTCGGCTTGTCTGAACGGTTGAAACTCCACTCCTGAGTTAGGGTAGCCGCTTTAGTTGCAAGTTGATATGCGTCTACTTGAACTTTGAAAAACGTGTTGTCAGCTATCAGTACAGTAGGGTTAAATGGCGATAAAGGTTTTGAGGTGTTCACCCAAAAAGTGCTGAAACTAACCATAACCTCATTATTTCGGGACGCATAAGAGCAGATGTAAGGTTGAAGTTTAGGGAACATGTATAAACCCCATGTTGTGTTGTAGATGAAATGAGTGTTGTTCACTGTCAAACGAGGCTGAATATGCTCGCTCCAGACGGTTCCTGAAGAAGTGTCAGTGTTTAAGCTTTCAACGTTTTTAGTGAATAAAGGCACTGTTGAAGCAAACATGATGATTATGAACAAAAATGTTAACTTTTTCCTCACTGTTTTCAACCTTCTAACATAAGTGTTTGAAAGTTCTTCCGCCTTTTGCGCCTTCAACTGCAACTTGAATGTCTTGCGTGATTGTCACGAACGCTGAGCCTTTAGCGCTTATCCATATTGAGCCGCCAATCTCATCTATAAACAACCCGTAGGGTGAAATGTTTTGGAAGGAAACCTTTGTCTTATTAATTAAAATTGCACCGTAATGGTTGCTGTTGTCAGTCCACCAGATGTTTCCAAGAGTGCTTTTCAACACGAACTGTGTTCCCTCGTTGGTTACTGCCGCACCAGTGTTTATCCTCTCAACAGTTAAAGTTGATTTGTCTATAACTGAAATCCTGCTTACACTTGAACTTGACTCTGCAACGTAAACTTTGCTGCTGTCCACAAACAAACCTCTTGGACGGTCAAAGCCTGTCACGTTAACATCGAACTTTTCGCTTGACACGTTAAACCTTGAAACAGTTCCTTCTTCAACGAACGAAACCCAAAACGTTCCTTCCTGCTTGTCAAAAACCATGTGCACACCCTCCTTACCGGTGAAATACGTTTTTTCTATGCTGTCGGATGAGATGTTCACCTTGGAGAGAGCGTTAACTGTTAAGTACCATATGAAGTTTCCATCCCAGATTATGTGGTTCCCGCCTCCAAGGACAGTTGGTGTATAATATATTGTCAGCAGTGAAGTTTCAGGGTTAAGTTTGGCTAAGTAAGGTATAGTGGACGGCGGATGGTTAGGAGTTACACAATAACTTCTTATCGAAATCCATAGGTCCCAATTGCTGTCTAAAGCAAACGTCCATGAGGCAGGTCCATAATAGTTCTCGTCAACTTGCCATGGGAACCTGTAGACTGTTAGGTTAAGTGTTAACGGGTTTATCTTTATGACTCCAAAGACATTGTTTGGGTTGCTGTACTCTGGGTGGAGAGCTACCCATACAACGTTCCTGTGCGAATCGTAGATTAAACCCATAGGCATTGAGCCTACAGCGATGGATGTTAAGTTAAGGTAAAAAGTGCTTCCGAAACTTTTTTTCTCAACTGTGAAGTTTAAAGTTTCTAACGTGAAGTTTTTGTAGGGCATCTGCTGAGAACTCTGTGGAACTGTGAACGCGTAAGCCGTTAAAACCGTTACAGTCATCAAGGCAGACGTTAATATTTTAAACACTTTCATTCAAACACCTCCTAAAGTCTGTTTTTGTAAACAAGTACAAGTAAGAAGATGCATAATATAACCATTATTAAAGCTGAAAGCCTTAAAGCGTCAACGACAACGTTGCCTGTTAAACTGAGAAGCCTTGCACCTGGATTTTGAACTCCCCAAGGATTATACAGCTTAACTGTTCCGTCAGGGTTTATCAAAACCCACTTGTTCGCCGTATCCTTTATAATTGTAACAGTTTCTTCAACATACTCGACTTTATTCTTCATCGGTATTTCAAGTTTTAACAGGTGCGTTCCCTCAGTTATGTCAAGGACGTATGTTTCAGTTCCGCTTAAGACATTTGTCCAAACTTTAACTCCGTCTACATAAATGTTTCCATAAACATAAATGTTCAAATAATTACCGATGATTGACACATCATAGATGTCAATGTACCTGTCCTCGTTAATATCGTATTTTCTGTTAACATCCGAAACTGGTTCACCCATATGTTCTTGTACAGCTTCTAAATCTGAATTGTTAACGTAACCGTCTGTTTTAACGTCTAACCTTGAACGGGCTATGATGTAGAGCGTTCCTGTACCGATTTTCTCAATAACTTTCACTGTTATCATGTTAGATGTAGCCTTTGAACCTTCACTGTCCATCGCCTCCAAATGAACTGTGAAATTGCCCAACTCGTTAAACAGAGAAAAAATGAGATGGTTGTAAGCGAAAGCGAAAAGTTAGATGTTGATAAAGCAAGTTTATTCTGGGAGGATTTGAGCTTGTCTAGATGGAATTCGCCAGGAAAAATGGAGACTAACCTTAGAAATGTGGAAAGAAAAACTATCTATCGTTGAACTTCAGCCCTGTTAGGAATTGCAAACGGAGTTTTAGCTTTGCATGCAACAAACTATGCATATTTTCTTTTACTCCCTTCCCTCTATATAGGCGGATTACCAATGATTATTGGAGGCATACTCGTCTTGCTGCAAAAATTAATGTTAGGAGGACTGAGCTCGCAACAGCCCCTATGTTACCAGTCGGGCTCATTTTGCCCGTAGCAAGTGTTATATTGGCATTTCTTAGCGCCGAATCTAAACATAACATCAGATATTAGGCGATATGAGTATCCTTTTAGTTAAACTCAGATGTAACATTACTGATTAAAAGCCAAAAACTCATAAAAATAGGCTAAAACGATGCCATTTCGAAAACGTAAATAAGAAAAAGAGCTTCAATATTATATGGACGATGAAGAAATCGAGGTACGCTGAAATGATGATTGCTTTTTCCGCTCCTGAGTCCAAGATAAAAGTTTTAACACAAA